>URAA01000088.1 GCA_900545785.1 uncultured Dialister sp.
TCCCTACACGACGCTCTTCCGATCTTTTTCAAACTTTTATAAAATGCATGTGAATTTATTTCATAGTTGGTATTTGGGAGATGATGTATTTATTGCTAAGAATCACAAACTTCCCTACAGCGGAAATAAAGAAGGTTTCTTAGAAAAGGAAATGCCTCTGGCACCGGCAGAACAAATATTAAATTTGTTTCGTGAATTAAAGAAACATGGTTATGAAATCGGAATTGCCACAGGCCGTATAAGAGAGGCCGTAGAAATCCCCTTTAAGAAACTGGGATGGTATAAAGAATTTGAACCGGAATATATAGGGACGGCAAGTGATGCTTTTAAAGCATCGACACTCTTTAACGGGATGTTTTTAGATAAGCCTCATCCGTTCATTTACTATTGCGGTATTTGGGGCAGGAATGAGAAAAATTTTGCCTCTTATATTAATGGAAGCAAGAAATTAAAAGAGGAAGATGAAGTTTATATTTGTGGAGATGCCTATTCCGATTTGTTGGGGACAAAAGCGGCAGGCGCCGTTTTTGTCGGCGTTTTGACCGGGCTGGACGGGGAAAAAACCGCAGAGATTTTTGAAAAAGAAGGGGCAAGATGCATCCGCCGTATCACTGAATTATCAGATGTTTTACATATATGAAGTTTTGATTGATTTATAGCTTGTATTAAAAAGAGGAGCCAAGTCCTCTTTTTTGCTATGTGACACTATAAATGATAAAATAAAAAATAGATTTTTATTATAGTTATAAGGATATAAAATGAGTGATTTTCTTTCCGAATTGTATGGACAACAAAAACTAAAAAATGAACTGAAGCGACTCTTGGAGGAGCATCGTCTCCCTCATACAATGATTTTTTATGGAGAGGAAGGTCTCGGTAAAACAACGGCGGCTTTAAGCTTAGCGGCAACACTGACAGAGGCGTCAGATAAATTTTGGAAAGAAGTAGAAGAATGGGAAGAATACTTTGACAAGGTGCCTGCAGTAACGGCAGCAGAAGATCGTATCTGGTACATTCGACCGATGGGAATGGAACTTAAGATAGAACAATTCCGTGTTTTTTTAGAGGCAATGATCTCCTTTGGTGACTCTACCAGAGTTTGCATTATCGATGAGGCGCAGACCATGGCGCCGATTATGGCAAATTCACTCTTAAAAACTTTGGAAGAACCGCAGGGAAATATCTATTTTATTTTAATTACCAATGATATAAATGCTCTTCTGCCTACAATTATTTCAAGAAGTGAACGATTCCCCTTTTTTCCCCTGTCCAGAACCGAATATCATGATTTAGTCAAATCGAATCCTCTGAAATATAAATTCACGAAAACTTTGGACGAGGAAACAGCGTATCAGCTCTCGGAAGGAAATCCCGGAATTACTTTGGAAATATGCAGTGAATCCGGAGATGCACAGCCGGATAAAGCCATGAGTTTCTGGGAAACTTTTATATGGGATAAGACTCCTTTTGCTACATTGTCATCATGGGATGTCAAAGACAGGAAAAAATTCCTTCGTTTGCTTCGATGGATTATTTTAGTCGGCCGTGATTTATTGGTTATTTCTGAGATGCCGGAACTTTCTATGGAAAGATGCAAACAGGTATCGGAAAGAGAAAGAAAGGCAGCTCCCTACTGGAAAGGCGATGCTGCAGAAAAGGCCATACAAGTATTACAAAAAGCGGAACTCGGCGCCCGCAGATATATTTCTACAAAGAATACATGGGATATGATTTTAATCAAATTACAATATATACAGAGAGGCATATAATGGAACAGGTGGTAGGTGTTCGTTTTAAAAAAGCTGGTAAAATCTATTATTTTTCTCCAAATCATCTCGATTTAAATCTTAACGACGGTGTAATCGTAGAAACTGCAAGAGGCATGGAATACGGTTATATTGTGACACTTCCTGCAGAAATAATGGAAACGGAAGAAATCGGGGCTATCAAACCGGTTATAAGAAAAGCGACTGAAAAAGACAGAATACAGGTGGAACGAAATCGAGAAAGAGAAGCAGCCGCCTATGATATTTGTTTAACAAAAATTGAAAAATTTAAAGTTCCGATGCAGCTCCTGCGAGCAGAGTATACTTTTGACAGGAGTAAAATCGTTTTCTTCTTCACTGCAGATGGGAGAGTTGATTTTCGCGAATTGGTAAAAGAATTGGCCGCTGTTTTTCATGTAAGAATCGAGTTACGCCAAGTCGGTGTCAGAGACAAAGCAAAACAAATCAACGGTATCGGTCCTTGCGGCAGGACTTTGTGCTGTGCCACTTATCTTGATGAATTTGCACCGGTATCCATTAAAATGGCAAAGAATCAGGGATTATCATTAAATCCGACAAAAATTTCCGGTGTTTGCGGCCGATTAATGTGCTGTCTTCGTTATGAAAATGATCAGTATGGTGAAAATAATCTGCGCAAAAAGAATTGTCCTTGTATGCAAGATATGAAAAAAATGCTTCAAGTCGGAATGAAAGTTATTTCTGATGAAGGAGAAGGACAAATCGTATATGTCAATTCACAAAAGCATAGTGTAAGAGTACAACTAGAGGGCGGACAAACAAAGACGATGCCCTGGGATTCGGTAGAACAGGCGGAAAATGACTGATTGGATTTTGCATGAAGGAGAACGGCTGGATGATCTGGTTCGAGACGGAATGAAAATCATCCAAAGACCGGATCAATTTTGTTTTTCTTTGGATTCAGTTTTATTGGCCCACTATGTTACTATAAAAAAGAATGATCGAATCGCTGATTTGGGTACGGGGACAGGGGTTATCTCACTTTTGCTGTCATCTCTCGGAGGAAATGAAATAGTTGCCTTTGAAGTGAATCCCGTTATGGCAGACTTGGCAAGAAGAAATGTAATGAATAATCATAAAACTGATAAGATTCAAGTTGTAGAGATTGATTACAGAAAAGCACAGGAACTATATCCGTCCGGCCGGTTTACGTCTGTTGTGGTAAATCCGCCATACAGGTCGGTGGGAAGCGGCAGAATGAGCAGAAACGAAGATGTAGCTTCCGCCAGCTATGAGGTCAATGCAACTTTGGAAGAAGTATTCCATACCTCTCGTTATCTTCTGAAATACGGAGGCCGCCTGACAATGGTTCATCGGGCAGATCGGATGGCGGATCTGATCGCTTTGGGCAGAAAATATAATATGGAACCAAAGAGAGTTCGGCCTGTATATACAAAATCAGGCAAGGTGGCAGTCAGAGTTCTTATGGAATGGAAGTATGGAGGAAATCCTGAATTGATAGTGGAAAATCCGCTGTTTATTCATAATTCCGACGGTTCCTATACGAATGAAATTCTTGATATATACGGAAAGGAATCAAATGAATGAAATAGAATCCGGAGCTTTGTATTTGGTGCCGACACCGATAGGAAATCTGTCGGATATGACGGAGCGGGCGGTTTCCGTATTGCGCGAGGCAGATATTATTGCAGCAGAAGATACACGACATACTCGAATTTTGTTAGAACATTTCGATATTTCCGGAAAAGTTGTGTCCTATCATGAACATAATAAAGAACAATCCGGTCCTAAATTAATAGAAGCGCTGCGGGAAGGAAAATCTGTAGCGCAATGCAGTGATGCGGGGATGCCCGTCATTTCGGATCCCGGCGCCGACTTAGTAAAGGCTGCCCTTGAAGCAGGAATAAAAGTCATTCCGCTACCGGGACCTAATGCAGCATTAACGGCTCTGATAGCTTCCGGTTTGGATGCCAAACAATTTCTCTTCATCGGTTTTTTACCTAAAAATACGGCGAAGAAAAAGAAATTATTAACAGATATAAGTCATTTGCCGATGACGCTTATTTTTTATGAAGCACCGCACAGATTAAAAGAGTCATTGCATATATTATTAGAACACTTAGGAAACAGAAAAGCCGTTCTTGCCAGAGAATTAACTAAAAAATTCGAAACTTTTGAAAGAAATCGATTGGAAGATCTTTTGAAAGAGGTAGAGGACAGATCTCCCAGAGGAGAATATGTTATTTTATTAGAAGGCAGGGATGAGAATTTCACAGATAAAGAAGAAAGTACCGTGAATTGGAATGAGGAAGCATTAAAGTTGGCAGAAACGATGCCTTTAAAAGAAGCGGCGAGGCAAATTGCCTTTTCCCATCATTTATCTCGCAGAGATGTTTATCAATATCTTTTAAGAGAAAAAGAAGAGGATTGATTTATTATAACAATGATCGATGATACATTTTGGCAGATAAATGTATGAATCAACCAAAAATAACAAGGGGTGGTTATTATGACAGATAAACCGAAATATTATATTACAACACCGATTTATTACCCGAGTGCGAAACTTCATATTGGTCATACATATTGCACATCTATTGCAGATACCGTAGCCCGCTTCAAAAGATTGGACGGCTATGATGTGTTTTTCTTGACGGGGTCTGATGAACATGGTCAGAAAATTGAGGAGAAGGCAGAAGAAGCCGGTGTAGCTCCGATCGAGTATGTTGATAATATCGTTGCACTTTTCAAAAAACTTTGGAAAGAATTAAATATTACGAATGATGATTTTATCCGTACAACAGAAGACAGACACAGGAAAGTTGTGCAAATGCTTTTCCAACGTGCTTATGACAAGGGGGATATTTATCTTGGGAAATATGAAGGCTGGTATTGCATTCCTGACGAAACATTCTGGCCTGAAAATAAACTGACCAAGGAACATGTTTGCCCCGACTGCGGACGTCCCCTGAAAAGAATAAGCGAAGATGCTTATTTCTTTAAAATGTCCAAGTATGCCGATCGATGGATGAAATTTGTTGAAGAAAATCCGGATTTCATTCAACCGGAGTCTCGCAGAAATGAAATGATTCAATTCGTAAAAAGCGGATTGGAAGATTTGTGCGTATCTCGCACAAGTTTTTCTTGGGGAATCCCGGTTCCTTTTGACACAAAGCATGTTGTGTACGTATGGTTTGATGCATTGGTGAATTATATTACTGCAGCAGGAATTATTGACGATCCGGAAAAATTCCACAAATTTTGGCCGGCCGATGTACATTTGGTCGGCAAGGAAATTGTCCGTTTTCATTCTATTATCTGGCCGATTATGTTGATGAGCCTTGATATCGAATTGCCCAAAAAGATTTACGGACATGGCTGGCTTATTGTAGATGGAGAAAAAATGTCGAAATCGAAGGGGAATGTGATAGATCCGATTCCGCTTTTACAAGAATTCGGCTCCGATGCTATTCGGTATTATTTATTAAATGACATTCAGCTCGGTCAAGACGGTAATTTCAGTCGGGAACGATTAATCAACCGTATCAATTCAGATCTGTCCAATGATCTCGGGAATCTCCTCCACCGCAGCCTGTCTATGGTAGAAAAGTATAGAAACGGAGTGGTTTCCAAAGGAGATGCTTCTTTCGACGAAGTGGTGAAGATTGCGTCGAAAGAGATAGAAGTTAACGGAGAAAAAACATTGGCAGTTTTTCGTGCCGGGATGAACAACTGGAAAATCAATGATGCGTTAAAAGCACTGTGGACTTATGTACGGTCTTTAAATAAATACATCGATGTCACCATGCCTTGGTCCTTGGCAAAAGACGAATCCAAAGCCCCCGCATTGGATGCCGTTTTATATCACTTATGTGAAGGACTTCGGTTTATTTCGCTTATGACGGAACCGGTTATTCCGATTGCATCTGAAAAAATTTGGAATCAATTGGGTCTGACAGATTTCAAGAATGCCGGATACAAAGATCTTCTCTGGGGCGGTTTTCCTGAAGGGACATAAGTAAAGAAAGGGGATCCCATTTTCCCCCGTATTGAACCGGAGGAGAAACTTCCTCCAAAAGAGGGGAACAATTCTGAAAAGAAGGAAGAGAATATTTCTGAAATAACCATTGATGATTTCTTTAAAACTGATTTGCGGGTTGCAGAAATTTTGACCGCGGAAAAGATAAAAAAATCAAAGAAACTCATTCATATGACCGTTTCTCTGGGAAGTGAAACCAGAAGTGTTGTCAGCGGCATAGCAGAATATTATGAGTCTTCCGATCTGATTGGGAAACATGTTATTTTTGTTGCTAATTTGAAACCGACAAAGCTTATGGGAATTGAGTCGCAAGGAATGATTTTGGCAGCATCAAAGGATGGGAAACTGATAGTCCCCTTTGTGGATATGCCGGCGGGCAGCAAGGTAAAGTAATGAGATTATTTGATACCCATGCGCATGTTTATGATAAGGCTTTTAACGAAGACAGAGAAGAAATGCTGGATCAAATTTTTCAAAAGGTAGATTATGTTGTTTGTCCTTCCGAAAATTTGGAAACCTCCTTGCAAACAGTTGATTTGATCAAACGTTATCCTCATTTATACGGTGCAA
>URAA01000089.1 GCA_900545785.1 uncultured Dialister sp.
AGACAGACAGACAGACAGACAGACAGACAGACAGACAGACAGACAGACAGACAGAGCTGAATGTAATTAAACTCATTCAGTATGTGTTTGGGTATGTTTTGCTCCCTTTAGGATGTGTTTCTACGATTGTTCGAGGTGCATCACCAAGACCCATCAAAAACTTTATTACTTCTGATACAAATGGTGTCAACTGGATAAAAATTGGGGATGTAAAAACCGGTGCAAAATACATCACCGAGACGGCAGAAAGAATTACACACGAAGGTGCTAAAAAGTCTAGAAAAGTTCGTTCCGGTGATTTTATCTTATCGAATTCGATGAGTTTTGGCAGACCGTATATTCTTAAGATAGATGGTTGCATTCACGATGGGTGGTTATCTATTAGTGAATTTGAAGATTATTTCATGAGTGACTATCTTTATCATCTCCTTAATTCGACTGAAGTGCAGCGAGAAATGAAAAAACGAGCATCCTTTGGTGGAGCTGTTCAAAATCTCAATGCTGATATTATTCGTAATTTAGAGCTTCAGATACCGAGCATTCAGGAACAAGAACGCATAGTGGAAATTCTCGACCGTTTTGATTCTCTTTGCAATGATTTATCCTCAGGTCTTCCGGCGGAGATCGAAGCCCGTCGGAAACAGTATGAATATTACAGGGACAAACTGCTGTCCTTTGAAGAAAAACAGTAAGGAGGCGATGGGAGTGCCGTATTTCAATATTGTGGCGGAGACGACGGAAAACACCGTCGTGACGGAATACGAGCCTGTCAAAAAACGTTCCGATGCTTACCAGAGCGAGGCGGCACTGGAAGCTGAATTTATCAAAATGCTCGGTGAGCAGGGATATACTTATCTGCCGATCCATACCGAGGAGGATTTGATTCGTAACCTTCGGGAAAGACTGGAAGAACTGAATCGGTACAAATTTTCCGACAGGGAATGGAATGATTTCTTTAAAACTTACATTGCCAATCCCAATGAATCCGTGGCAGAGAAAACACGCACCATTCAGGAAGACATTGTGAAAAATCTGACGCGTGACAGCGGTGAAACGAAGAATATCACGCTCATTGATAAAAAGAATATTCATAACAACCGGCTGCAGGTGATCAATCAGTACGTTGTCGGCAAGGCGGACGGTGCAAAGTATGACAATCGTTATGATGTGACGATCCTTGTCAACGGTATTCCTCTTGTCCATATCGAGCTAAAGCGGAGAGGCGTGGCGATCCGTGAAGCTTTTAACCAGATCAATCGTTATCAGAGGGATTCATTTTGGGCAGGCAGCGGACTCTACGAGTACATTCAAATTTTTGTCATTTCCAACGGGACGAATACCAAATATTATTCCAACAGCACCAGAAGAAATGCGGAAAAGGAAAACGAGAAAAAAGGGTCGAGCAAGACAAAGACGAGCAACAGTTTTGAGTTCACTTGTTTCTGGGCGGATGCCAACAATCGTGTCATTCCCGATCTGATTGATTTCACAAAAACTTTCTTTGCCAAGCATACCATTCTTAATATTCTGACGAAGTATTGTATTTTCACTTCCGAAAACATGCTCATGGTTATGCGCCCTTACCAGATTACGGCAACGGAGCGTATTTTGAACCGCATCGAGATTGCCAATAATTATAAAAAATACGGTTCCGTCCAAGGCGGCGGCTATATCTGGCACACCACGGGTTCGGGGAAGACTTTGACTTCTTTTAAGACGGCAAGACTTGCCTCCAAGTTGCCCTATATCGACAAGGTGTTGTTTGTGGTCGACCGCAAGGATCTGGACTACCAGACGATGAAGGAATACGACCGTTTTGAAAAAGGGGCTGCCAATTCCAATACATCGACGGCGGTTCTGAAGAAGCAGCTCGAAAATTCGGAGTCGCGCATCATTATTACGACGATTCAGAAGCTTGCGACTTTTATTAAGAAAAATCCGGGACATGAAGTTTACGGAAAACATGTGGTTATCATTTTTGACGAATGCCACAGAAGCCATTTCGGTGATATGCACAGGGCGGTCGTTAAGAATTTCAAGAAATATCATCTTTTCGGATTTACGGGAACGCCGATTTTTGCCGCCAATTCAGGCAGGGCAAAGAATCCGGAGTTCTTTACCACGGCGCAGACTTTCGGCGATCAGCTTCACACTTACACCATTGTGGATGCCATCAACGATAAAAATGTCCTTCCTTTCCGTGTGGATTACATTAAAACCATGGATGCGGAAGAAGAAATTACAGACGAGATGGTCTGGGATATCAACCGTGAAAAAGTCATGATGGCGCCGGAGCGGATCAGCCTTGTCACAAAATATATACTGGAGCATTTCGATCAGAAAACTTATCGCACCGGAAAAAGTTATATTTTTAATTCTCTTACGAATATCCATAAAGTTGCCTCTGCAAAACGGGGTGTAGAGGAAAATAAGCAAAAACGTCTAATCCGCGGGTTCAATTCTATTTTTGCCGTAGCGAGCGTACCGATGGCAAAGCTTTATTACAATGAGTTCAAGAAACAGATGGAGGCAGATCCGACGAAGAAGCTCCGCATTGCGACCATATTCAGTTATGGTGCCAATGAGGCAGAATCGGACGGCATCATCGACGAGGAAAATTCGGAAGACACTTCTGCTCTTGATCAGCCGTCGAGGGATTTTTTGGAAGAAGCCATCAAAGATTATAATGAAATGTTCCGAACCAATTACGATACATCGGGGGACAAGTTCCAGAATTATTATAAAGATGTCTCTCTTCGGATGAAGAATAAGGAACTGGATCTATTGATCGTAGTCAATATGTTCCTCACGGGATTTGATGCGACCACGTTAAATACGTTGTGGGTGGATAAAAATCTCAAGATGCACGGACTGATACAGGCCTTTTCCCGAACCAACCGCATTTTGAATTCAATCAAAACTTTCGGCAATATTGTATGTTTCAGAAATCTCCAAAAAAGAGTCGATTCCGCCATTTCCCTTTTCGGGGATAAGAATGCCGGCGGCATCGTACTGGTACGGAGTTTTAAAGATTATTACAACGGATATGTATCGGCAGAGGGAAGGCAGGTAACGGGATATAAGGAAATGATGGAGGAATTGAAAAGCAAATTTCCCTTATCCGAGCCGAAGATCGAAGGCGAGCAGAATAAGAAGGATTTTATTGCTTTGTTCGGAGCCGTTCTTCGGATGAGAAATCTGCTTTCATCCTTTGATGAGTTTAGGAATAAAGAACTGATTTCGGAACGGGATTTCCAAGATTACCTCGGCAGATATCAAGACCTGTATGATGAAACAAGGCCCAATCCTCGGGAAGGGACGGATATTACCGATGATGTGGTATTTGAAATAGAATTGATCCGCCAGATTGAAATCAATATCGATTACATTCTCCTCCTTGTCAAAAAGTATCACGATACGCATTGTGAGGATAAGGAAGTTCTGATAACCATCAACAAGGCGATCAATGCAAGTCCGGAACTGCGGAGCAAGAAACAGCTCATTGAAACTTTTATTGCAGGTATCAACGATGTGGATGATGTATATGGCGGATGGACCGAATTTGTCGTCAAGCGGAGAGAAGAGGATCTGAAGGCGATCATTGAGGAAGAGAGGCTGAAGCCGAAGGATACGCGGAAGTTCATGGAAAATGCTTTCCGTGACGGCGAAATCAAGACGACGGGAACGAATATCGACCAGCTGATGCCTCCCATGCCCCGTTTCGGCTGCGGCGGTGCCCGGGCGAAGAAGAAGAAAGGGATTATTGATAAGTTTAAAGCGTTCTTTGAACGGTATTTCGGCATCGGCGGCTCGTCTGAATTTACGGAACCTGTGACTTATGGCAAAGAGAATACTCAGTATTCATCGATGGCGGCAGCGGATGATCCGTCTCTTTATAACGGAAAAGAACAGAAATAAAAGAAATGACCACAGCAAAAATTCTATGCCGTGGTCTTTTTTTGTTCCCTGCTTCTTCCAAAACAGGAAATACCTCTGTTGTATGGAAAGGTCACTTCCCGTTTAAACAAATACAGCCCTGCCGCAACAATTCGTTACTGCAGGACTGCATTTCTTTTTGAGGGATCAGGTTGTGAGATTTTCTTATTTTCCTCAGACTGAATTTTATACTTTCATGATCCGCATGATGTTGGTGTCGGCGGATTTTTCTTTTTTTTCTTTTGGGAGGATGCCTGCGGTGATGACGACTAAGTCGTTTTCTTTTATGTATCCCTCTTCTTTTACTTTTTCCAAGGATTTTTCAAAGATGGTGTCCGTTGATTCGTAGCGGACGGCGAGGATGGGGCGGACGCCCCAAAGGAGCATCATCTGTCTTATTGTGGAAAGATAGGGGGAGAGGGCGAATATGTCTGTGCCGGGGCGGTATTTGGAAAGGAGGCGTGCCGTATTTCCCGACAGGGTGGGCGCGATGATGGCGTTTGCTCCGAGTTTTCTTGCGGATTCGACGGCGGCGCGGCAGACGGTGTCGGAAATTTGGTCGTAAAGGGTTTTTTCTTCTTCCGGCTTTTTCGGCAAAGGGATATAGGAATTTTCCGTAAATTCCGCAATGGCTGCCATGACGTTAAGGGCTTCGGCAGGGTATTTTCCCGCTGCGGTTTCTCCCGAGAGCATGACGGCGTCGGTACCGTCTCCGACGGCGTTTGCCACGTCGGTGATTTCCGCCCGGGTGGGCCTCGGATTTCTTATCATGGAGTCGAGCATTTGTGTGGCGGTGATGACCGGTTTTCCTTCGGCATTGCATTTTTTGATGATGTCTTTCTGTATTTGCGGAAGCCGTTCGGGCGCCATATCCACGCCGAGATCGCCTCGGGCGACCATGACGGCATCGGCGGCTTTCAGGATGTCATCAAAGTTTCGGACGCCTTCTTCCGATTCTATTTTGGCAATGATTTTGATCGGTGAATTTTTTGATGCGAGAAAATTTTTTATTTCTTCGATGACGGCGGCGTTTCTGACGAAAGAGGCGGCAATGAAGTCAAAGTCGTTTTCTATGGCAAAGAGAATGTCTTCCCGATCTTTGTCCGTGAGGGAGGGGAGGCGGAGGGGAAGGCCCGGCACGTGGACGCCTTTTTTCTCTCCCAGCTGTCCGCCTATGTAAATTTTGCAGAAAATATCCGGTTCTTTAACTTTTTCCACGATGAGTTCCAACAGTCCGTCGTCGATGAGGATATGATCGCCCGGGCGGATGTCTCGGGGAAGTTCTTTATAGGTGACGGAGATTTTTTCTTTGTTTCCTATACAGTCGGCCGTGGTGACGATGATTTTCTGTTCCCGTTCCAAAGTGACGGGGCGGTGATTTTCCAAAAGGCCCGTCCGTATTTCGGGACCTTTGGTATCCAGCATGGCAGCGACGGGGCGGCCTGTTTCGGCGGAAGCTTTTCGGAGCATTTCCAGTCTTTTTTTATGGCTTTCTTTCGAGCCGTGGGAAAAGTTGAAACGGGCGATATCCATGTTTTCCGCCAGTTTCAAAAGGATGCCGTAGTCGTCCGTGGCAGGGCCGATGGTGCAGATGATTTTTGTTTTTCTCATACATATCTCCTCGAAAACACAGGAAGAAATTTTCTTCACCGGGGGAAAAAGTATTTCTTTGTCATCAAATCTTTCTTTATATAGTACAATATAGAAAAATAATGGACAAATGAAACAGTTATCAGAACACGGGGGCATTTTTTGAAATGAAGAATAAGCAGATCCGTATCCTTCTCATCGTGGCGGCAGTCATTTTGGGAATTGTCGGATACAGGGTGGTATCGAATCTCATGGCGAATGCGGAGACGGCGAAGCGGAGCAGCGGCGATAAAACGGCGGTGGTCACGGTTTCTCATGCAAAAAGGGAGCGTATTCAGCCGAAATTTAAATTTTCCGGCACTCTTGTTCCTGTGTGGCAGGCCGATGTGGCAGCCAAAGTGGACGGCAGAATTGAAAGAATTTTTGTCGATGAAGGGGATGCCGTTGCGGCAGGACAGGCGCTTTTGGAATTGGAACAGTCCGATACGAGGGCGGATGTGATGATCGCCAAAGGGGCGTACATCGATGCGAAAACAAATCTGGAGAAAGCGAAAACCGATGTGAGCCGTTATGAAATGCTTTATAAAGAGGGAGCGGTTTCCAAGGAATCTCTCGATAATATGCGGTTTGCTCTTGAAAATGCAAAGGGGAAGCTGGAGGCGGCGGAAGGAGCGCTTTCGGCAGCGGACTCGGGACTTTTCGGAACGACCGTGACTACGCCTCGGGCGGGAATTATACAGAAAAGATATTATCAGGAAGGATATTATGCAAAAACGGGAACGGCTTTATTCAATATTGCCGACATATCCTCCCTTCTTGCAAGGATTGATATTTCCGAAAGTTATGT
>URAA01000090.1 GCA_900545785.1 uncultured Dialister sp.
GTAGAAAAAGGAGAACTCACCCCCCTCTTTTTCGGCTCTGCCATGACCAATTTCGGTGTCCAGACTTTTCTTGAAAAATATTTGGAACTGGCTCCGCCTCCGGAAGAAAGAGTCACATTGGAAGGAACCGTTTCTCCCGAATCTCCCAATTTTTCCGCTTTCGTTTTCAAAATTCAGGCCAATATGGATCCGAAACACCATGATCGAGTGGCTTTTCTCCGCATTTGCTCCGGCATATTTGAAAAAGGCGCTTCCGTTCTTCATAGGCAAAGCGGAAAAATGCTCCGTCTTTCCCAGCCGCAGCAATTCCTTGCAACAGAACGTCAAACCGTGGAAAAAGCCTACCCGGGAGATATCATCGGCGTTTTTGATACGGGAGAACTCGGTGTGGGAGATACGGTCTGCGAAAAGAAAAATCCCGTCACTTTCATTGATTTCCCCGTATTCCCGCCTGAACTGTTCGCCCGTATTTCTCCGGAAAGCAGCATGAAAAGAAAACAATTCTTGAACGGCGTCGGCCAGCTGGCTCAGGAAGGGGCTATCCAGATCTATAAACAGCCCTTCCGAATGGAATCTTTTATCATCGGCGCAGTGGGACAATTGCAATTTGAAGTCATGAAATACCGCCTTGAAAATGAATACAACGTAACCGTCAATGTGGAACCTCTTTCCTACACCTGCGCCCGATGGACAGAAGGCGATATTCCGCCGGAGGGACTTGTCGGTATCGATAATGCCATGGTCGTTTACGACAGAAGGGAAAGACCGGTTTATCTGCTTCCCAACAGCTGGCAGGCAGGATGGCTTGCAGAAAGAAACAAAGACGTTACTTTCCTTGAATCACCGCCCTTGGGTGTCGCTCAACTGGAAGGCTATTAATAAAAAAACGATACGGTCTCTTTATGAGATCGTATCGTTTTCATTTATTTCAAAGTCAATTTATTTTTCAAGAACAATAACGGGTTTAATCACGTCGGCAGGTTTTTCCTTCATGATCTGCAATGCTTCGGGAATGCTGTCCCATCCTTCAAATACATGAGTAGCCAGAAGGCTTACATCCAGTCTTCCCCGTTCCACGAGAGCTCCCAGTTTTTCCATACGGAGCCGTCCGCCGGGCATAAGACCGCCGCAGATGTTTTTATGTCCCATTCCTACGCCCCATTCGATACGGGGAATGTTGATGGTGTCTCCGCTTCCCAGATAATTGACGGAACCGATTTTTCCGCCCGGCTTTAATGATTTGACGGCAGAAGCAAAAGTATCTACCGTACCGCCGGCGATAACCACTCTGTCCACACCTTTTCCGTCAGTCAGTTTCATGACCTGCTCTTCAATAGATCCGTTTTTATAATTAATGAAATCGGAAGCGCCGTATTTTTTTGCCGCTTCTACGCAAACGGGACGGGAGCCTACGGCAATGATGCGGGAAGCACCTCGAAGGCTTGCCCCTGCCACGGACATAAGGCCGACGGGGCCGATACCGATGACGAGAACAACGTCTCCGAATTGAACATCTGCCAATTCAACACCGTGGAATCCGGTAGGAACCATATCGGAAAGCATGCAGGCATCCACTACATTGATCCCTTCCGGCAAATGCGCTAAGTTTCCGTCTGCATCATTGACATGGAAAAATTCTGCAAATACGCCGTCTTTAAAGTTTGAAAATTTCCATCCTGCCAGCATACCGCCGGAATGCATGGAAAATCCTGCCTGTGCTTCCAAAGAATTCCAATCCGGTGTGATCGCAGGGACAAGAACTCTGTCTCCGGGCTTGAAATCTTTTACATATTCTCCGACTTCCACCACTTCCGCACAGCATTCGTGGCCGAGAATCATTTCGTGCCGTTCTCCGACAGCACCTTCCCAGACGGTATGTACATCGGATGTGCAGATAGCAATAGCCAGGGGCTTGCAAATGGCATCCATGGGACCGCAGACAGGTCTTTCCTTTTCCACCCAGCCTACTTCGCCGATCTTAAGCATTGCATAACCTTTCATGAATGTTCCTCCTTTAGTTAATAAGCCGCTGCCGGAATATGGAAGGGCCCGTTTTTCAAACCACTATGTGAGACATTCCTTCATATAGTATTTTTGTATTATAGCATTTATCCGCCTCAACATTCAAGCAGCATACCATTAGCAGAAAATAGAGTATGCTATTTATTTTTAAGATTGTTAATCTGAACAATAAAAAACTCCGACCATCCTTGAGAAAAGATCGGAGTTTTTATTATTTTACATTATATTTCACATCATGCTGCAAAGTGACCAGCCGCAGTCCATGCAGGTTGCGCAATGGCCTTCCACATGAACATTGGAAGATCCGCAGGAAGGACATTTTTCCGCTTCTGCCGTCACTGCTTCCTGTTTTGACGTGGTTTCTTCTTTTCGTGAAGTATCGACGCCCAAAATATTTCCCCTCCGGCAGCCGTCTCTGAATACGGTGATTCCTTTGCATCCGCTTTCCCATGCGGCCAGATAAATCTGATAAATATCATCTGCCGTGGCTGCATTTTTAAGATTGACCGTGCTGGAAATGGAATTATCCACATATTTCTGCATAACCGCCTGCATTCTGACACGGTTCATGAACGGCACTTCATGACTTTCAATCACCCAAGGGAATCTGTTTCTGATTTCTTCATCGGAAAGAGAAAGAGGCAAATTGTGATATGTCAGCAAATCTTTGATGCTTTTCGCATAGACGCGGAAACTGCCGTGTACTTCTTCCATCTTATGGGAGGATCTTTCATAAGAAATCTTATAGAGCGGTTCACAGCCGCCGGAATAACTTCCCATGAGGAGAGAAATCGTCCCTGTGGGAGCAACGGCAAGAAGAGTACCGTTTCTGAGACCGTTTGCGTGAATGTCTTCGTATAACTCGGGAGCCTCTTCTTTTACCAAATCCATAAGGGGAGATTTTCTTGTTTTTTCCCATGAATAATGTCCGAAAGTTCCTTTTTCCTTTGCTCTGTCGCAAGAAGAACGAAGGGCTGTAAGAAACATGATTCTCATCACTTTTTCGATAAATGCATCGGCTTCAGGGCTGCCGTAAGTCAGCTTCATCGCGATCAAAGCATCGGCCACGCCGAAAAGGCCGAGTCCCAAAGAACGCCAATCATCGATACACTTTCTGTTTTCTTCAAGAGGCTGTGTTTCATAGCCGTATTCGACGATTTCATCCAGTGCAATGATCCCGTCATACACAAGCTGCTTAAATCTTTCCTCATTGAAAGAAGGATGGCCGCCGAACTTGTCATCGATCATGTTATAAAGATTGATGCTTCCCAGATTGCAGGCATTGTATGCATTTCCTCCGAATTCTCCGCAAGGATTGGTGATTTCGATCTTATATTCCGGATACCCTGCAAGCAGATGATACTGATTCAATCTGTCGGAAAACAATGCTCCCGGATCGCCCCAGTCCCACTGTGTTTCGCAATATTCCCTGAAGAAATCCCGGGCACGGATCACTTTTGTAATATCCTCTCCCGTAGATTCCACATGGAACTTCAGTGTATATTCTTTATCATCTCTTACCGCTTCCATGAACTCATCGGTGAAAAGGATACTGATATTCATGCTGGAAAGCTTTTCTTCATTTTGTTTGATATGAAGAAATTCATAAATGTCGGGATGATCGCAGTTAAGCCCCACCATCATGGCGCCGCGGCGGCCGTTCTGGCTGATGACTTCGCCGGTGACATTGAATATCTTCATGAAAGAAACGGCTCCCGTAGACGTACGGGCTACATTGCTTACCACGCTTCCCTTGGGACGAAGATTGGAAATATTGATACCGATACCGCCGCCGTAAGAGAAAATTCTTGCAATTTCTCCGTTGGCACGGAAAATGGATTCCAGATTGTCTTCGGGAGAAGGCAATATATAGCAGTTGGAAAGAGATACTTTAAATTTCCCTTTGGCTCCTGCCGCATAAAGTGCTCTTCCGGCAGGGCAAAAATCGGCGTTTGCCAAATAATTTCTCACCCGCGGCGCGAGTTTTTCATCAAATATGGAACTCACCCTGTCCATAAACTGTTCAGGAGAATTTTCCCCTTTGTGATAATATTTCTCTTTTAAAATCCCTCGGCTGATTTCATTTTCATACCATTTTTCCATTTGAAATTCCTCTCCTATTTTCACGGCATCTATACCGAATTTTTTCTATACACATCGTATATCATCTCATATGTAGTGTCAAATAAAAATATTTCATACTACATGTAGTATTTGTAATGATTAAATCTGTTTTGATTTGTGAAAAATTTTATGTTGCTTTTTTAAAATGATTTTCTATTTTTGAATTATATAGCCTCTTTTTTTACGGAGTAGTATAATTTGAATACAACTTATTTTACGTAACTTCCTGTACATGAAAATGTACACCCTTATCTATCGGAGGATTGAATAACATGGCTATTAAAACAAGAAAAATCGGTATCATCGGCGCAGGAAATGTAGGATCTCATCTGGCACTGCAATTTGCCGTTCAAGGTCTGACGGACGAAGTTGTCTTTTATGACATCAACCATGACAAAGCCGTGGGAGAAGCTTTAGATTTATCCGATGCCGTCAGCTACCAGCCTCATCATTTCGAAGCTTATGCAGGCACCATGGCGGACATGAAAGATGCGGATATTGTAATCAATGCTTCCGGCAAGCCCCGTCTTCCCGGACAAACCCGTCTGGACATGATGGACGGTGCCATCGAGACTACAAAAGAACTGATCCCCCTTATTCAAAAATCGGGATTTGACGGAATTATTATTTCTATTTCCAATCCCTGCGATATCATTGCGGAATATTTGCAATATAAATTGGACTGGCCGAAAGAAAAAATCATCGGTTCCGGTACCGCTCTGGATTCCGCCCGCCTGCAAATGCAGCTTTCCTCCCAATTAAAAGTCAACCGTCGTTCCCTCACGGCCTATCTCTTGGGAGAACACGGGGACAGTTCCATGATTCCTTGGAGCCATGTTCTGGTCGCCGGCAAGCCGATAGATGAACTTTTAAAAGAAAAACCGGATGTATACCGCATGGATGATAAAGCAGTCATTTTGGAAAAAGTTCACAAAGAAGGATATATCGAAAACACGACCAAGGGCTGCACGGAATTCGGTGTTACTTCTGCCACGGCAGAACTGGTCCGTGCCATTTATCACAACGAACATAAAATCCTCCCCTGCTCCGTTTATTTGGACGGTCCTTACGGAATTCACCGCGGTTTTGCTTCTGTCCCCGTCAAGATCGGAAAAGACGGCGTAGAAGATATCATTGAAATCAATCTCACCAAAGAAGAAACGGAAGAATTCCAAGCTTCCGTCAAAGTGCTGAAAGAACATTTTGAAAGAGCTCTTACACTTTAATTCCCGGGGAAGAAAAATAATTTTCCCCAAAATTTTTTAGAAATTTTATATTTTAATCCCTTGTTCTGTAGAAAAAAAGCTCTGGTGGATTTACAATATAAGTAGAAATTCTTTCAGAAAGGGGAATAAGATGAAAAAAATATTACTTTTAGCTTTGGCTTTTTCTGTCGGCAGCGGGCTGTATTCTGCACAGGCTCTTGTTCCCGGCGGACTCATGAACACGGAAATCGGCTACGGATACAACGGTGCCAAAGACGGAATTCACAGTGCTCATATCGAAATCGCACCGCTCAACAAAATTGTTTTGGGAGCGGAGTACAGACATTGGAACCACGGCGGCAACGAAACGGATATTTACGCCAAGTACAAATTGGGAAATATCTATCTCGGTGTGGGCAACAGAAATTATTATGATCGGGATTCCAAATTATACGGACTGATAGAAGGACGTGCCAATGTACTGGGCCCCGTCGATGCTTATGCGGGACTGAAAGTATCTTCGGAAGAACAGGAATACAAAGTCGGTCTTCAGCTGGACCTCGTTCCCACCTCTTTTGATCTGGACGTGAACTATACCTATTACGACAGAGATAATGTGGATGATGAAGACGGGTTCGGCATCGGACTTAATTACCACTTCTAAAAAGAAACGGCGGCTTTCAAAACCGCTGTTTTTTATTGCTCCGAAAAAATTTTTCTATAAAAACAATTCGAGCAATTCTTGACATTTTACCCTTGACCTTGTATATTGTCAGAGACAGGTGCATGCTTTCTCATCGGGGTATCCTGAAAGGAACTCCAGATTGTCGTTTTCGGAGAATGCCCGAAGCACCGTTCAGTTTCATATCGCTTGGATTGCAATAACCGAGACGAATGCAGATAGGTATTTTCGCATCCGCAGGGATGCTTATTTTTTCGCCTGACAAGAACGCATTTCGAGATCGGAAGAGC
>URAA01000091.1 GCA_900545785.1 uncultured Dialister sp.
TCATCGCTCGTCTCATGGCTCGTGAAGATCAGCTGAACGCTGAACAGAGAGCTACCGTAGAAAGACTGGCAGGCGAATACGCTGACGAACTGGAAAACCTCGGCGTCCGCGTTTCCAAACTGGAAAAGAAAATCGGCAATCTGTCCTTCTCCGGCAATGCCCGTATGCGTTACAACCAGAGCTACTACTCCATTGTTAATGGAGATCCCGTATTTGAAAACGGCAAGTCCGTAGACAAATACGACGGCCGTATCAAAATCACCGCAAAGGCTGATGTAAATGAAAATACCTATGTAAGAGGCCGTCTCCGTGCAGACATGAACTTCAAAGATGGCGGACAGTCTGATGTTTACATGGAAGAACTTATTGTTCATCACCAGTTCGGCGAACAGGCAGGACTGACACTCGGCCGCCAGGACGTAGTTCTCGGCCAGACAGGTCTTTACTATGATGATGAATTCGACGGTGCTATTGCAACTCTGGGAAGCGACAAACTCGCTCTCGACCTCGGCTACGGCTATTTCTACTCTTGGGAAAACAAAGCCGGTGAAAAGCCGGAAGCATTCTTTGCCCGCGCTTACGGCAGTGCAAACCGCTTCTCCTATGACGTAGAATATATCGACCTTGCAAAAGATGACGGCAAAGTTATCGGCGGCGGCATCACTGCAGGCCTGACCGACCAGATCGACGTATTCGGCGACTTCTACAAGAACACCGACAGAGACGGAGATCCCCAGGTATGGACCGCAGGCCTCGGCTTCGGTCATGCAGACTGGAAGAAAGCAGGCTCCTTCAGACTGGCAGCTCAGTATATCGATGCTGAAAAAGACAGCGTATACGGCGCTTCCACATTCAACGTAACTCCTATCGATGAAGCTATCAGCAAAACCGATATTGATTACTGGCTCGTATCTGCCGACGTTATTCTTGCAAAGAATGTAAAACTCCACGGTGAATATGCATTCGATGTATCGGCTGAAAACAATGTCGACTATGACGACCTTGCTTCCGTTTCCCTGAACTACGTGTTCTAAGAAACAGAACAATAATTCCTCTTTGAGGGACAAAGCGGACGTTTTCCGAAAGGGAGACGTCCTTTTTGTTTGCCTTTTCAAGCAGGGAAAGTGAAAAGGGAGTATGATAAAGAAGAAAGGAGGAGGACTCTTTATGGATGTTCATGTAGATAAGACAATAGCAACCATCCTTATTCATGCCATATTGTTTGCAGGAGCGTATGATCAGAATGCAATATGTCTGTGGATTCTTTTAGCTGAAGCGTATATATTTATGTTTGTTTCTGTATTAGTTTTAATGGGAGCTGCAATTATCATTGCTTATTATTTTTTGGGAATAATAGGAGCATCTGTAACAACTGTCGTCCTCCTTTGGTTTTCCGGTATGTATTTATACGGGTGTTGGAAAGAAAGACAGGAAAGATTGATGACTCGTAGATAATAATAATACATATATATAAGGCAGACTCAGATAAAGGGGCTGTCTTTTTTATTTGTGAGGAAATCGGTAAAGAATATGAGCAATGTGTTTGCTCGGAAGCGCCTGATTTGGAGAAGAAATAGGAAGGAAATTTCAATACGGCAGAGGTTGAATATATTCTCGCTTTCCTGTTATTTTTTCCATAAAAAAGCCCCCGCCTTGATACTGCGAGGGCTGCTGCCGTCTGATTTCTTTACGGCTCAGAGCACCATAAATAAAGTGCCTGCGGTGATCAGCATTAATCCTACGGCAGATTTTGCCGTAAAAGGTTCATGGAAAATAAGAAAAGCCAAAATGATGGTGAGGACGACGCTTAATTTGTCGATGGGAACGACTTTGGAAGCGTCGCCGATTTGGAGTGCTTTATAATAACAGAGCCATGAAGCGCCTGTTGCAAGTCCCGATAAGACGAGGAAGACCCGGCTTTTTTGCTGATGTCGGGAATGCCCGCCTGTCCTCCTGCGATAAAAACCATGCCCCATGCCATGACGAGCACGACGGCCGTACGGATGGCGGTTGCCAAATTTGAATTGACTCCGTCAATACCGATTTTTGCCAAAATAGAGGTAAGAGCGGCAAATACGGCAGAACCGAAAGCATATAAAGCCCACATGACAGATCCTTTCTGATATGATTTCATATCGAAAACAGCAAACATTCAAACCGGCGAAGGCTCTTTTTATCCATAGTATAGAGGAAAAAATAATTTTTGTTTATGGAAAGATAACTTTTTTATAAATAAAAGATGCTCTGCCGTGGAGAAGAGATGAGTTTTTTCGGCGGATCGGGCCTTGCCGGAGGAAACTTCATTCCTGCTTTTGCGTAGAGGAAGCAGAATTTCATCGCCAAGAGGGAAAGAAAAGCAAAAAATCCCCTGCCGGAAAGACAGAGGATTTTTGATATTCGGTTATTCGGCTACCACAGAAATTCTCTCTTGAATATGATCTCCTTTTGTCGCTTCGTCGATCATGGCTGCCGCATAGTCGGCATAGCTGATGACGCTCTCTCCTTTGGAATTCAGTGTCAGTTCTTCGCCGCCGAGGATGTATTTTCCCGTCTTGGCGCCGTCTTCTTGAAAATCTGCGGCAGGGCTTATATACGTCCATTTTACGTCATTTCTGCTCCTGAGTTCTTCCAATGCTTTTCCCATAGCGGAAGCGAGGGGCTTGAAAGCATCGGGAAAATCCGGACTGTCGATAAGCTGCAGGGTATGCTCCGGGTTTACATAGAGACTGCCCGCCCCGCCGACGACGAGAAGTCTTGTATCCTTTCCGCTGACCAGATCGCAAAGATGTTTCAGGGAAGTGCTGTGCTGCGGCAGCGTTTCCGGTGTCCAAGCACCGAAAGCATCGATCACGACATCAAAACCCTCTAAATCGGACGGGGTCAGATCAAAGAGATCTTTTCGGATCACCTTTTCTGCGGCGGATTTGTTTTCCCCCCGTACGACGGCGGTGACGTCAAGACCCCGATCTGCCGCTTCTTTTACAATCAATTTTCCTGCTTTGCCGTTGGCACTGATAACTGCGATTTTCATTGTTTGTACCTCCTTTTTTAATTTATATGGGGATAATGAAAATTCATTGATGAACAGTCCCTTATTTTTTACAGTATATATTAATTTGAAAAAAATAAAAAGGTAAATCGAAAGTATTGAATACCTTTTATAACTTTGGTATACTGTATGTATCAAATACGGTTAATGAAGGAACTGTGTGAATATAAGACAGGCTTTATTCTTCATTATTAAAGATTTGTGTATATTCTTTCGGACCTCCGAACAGTCGTCAAAAATCCGACGGAATAGCTCCTCTTCGGAGGAGGGTATCATTCCTTATTTTTTTGAAAGGCGGTTTATTATGAAACAAGCAAATCTTCAGAAACAGTATGATTTATTCATCGACGGAGAATTTGTTCCTGCTTCCGACGGGGGAACTTTTGAAGCGAAGAATCCGGCAAACGGGGAAATTCTTGCCCGCTGCGCAGAAGCGACCATGGAAGACGTGGACAAAGCCGTAGCGGCTGCTCACCGTGCACTTCCTGCATGGAGCCGGACATCTCCCATTGAAAGACAGAATTATCTTTTAAAGATTGCCGATATTATTGAAGAAAATGCAGAACATCTCGCTCTGGTGGAATCGATGGACAACGGCAAGCCGATCCGGGAAACCATGAATGTGGATATTCCTTTCGGTGCCGACCATTTCCGTTATTTTGCAGGCTGCCTCCGTGCATGGGAAGGCAGTGCCACCATGCTGGACGACAACACCATGTCTCTCATCCTTCATGAACCGATCGGCGTTGTGGGACAGATCATTCCGTGGAACTTCCCCTTCCTCATGGCGACATGGAAAGTAGCGCCTGCTCTGGCTGCGGGAGATACCATCGTTTTGAAACCTTCTTCTCATACATCCCTTTCCGTTCTTGAACTCCTCCGCCTCATTGCGGACGTTCTTCCGAAAGGCGTTCTGAACGTCATCACCGGTGCAGGCTCGAAATCGGGCCAGTGGCTCCTGGATCATCCCGATATCGACAAGCTTGCTTTCACAGGCTCCACCGAAGTCGGCTACGGCGTCTACAAAGCAGCTTATGAAAAACTCATTCCCGTCACTTTGGAACTGGGCGGAAAATCGGCAAATATCGTATTCGACGACTGCGACATCGAACAGGCGGTAGAAGGGGTCACCACAGGCATCCTCTTCAACCAGGGACAGGTTTGCTGCGCAGGCTCCCGTGTATTCATTCAGGAAGGCATTTTCGATGAATTCATCGCTAAGATGAAAGCTACTTTCGAAGCGGTCAAGATCGGCGATCCGACCGATCCGGAAACACAGCTGGGCGCTCAGATTTACAAGAAGCAGCAGGACAAAGTGCTTGACTATATCCGCATCGGCGTAGAAGAAGGCGGCACCCTTGTCACAGGCGGCGAAAGATACACAGAAAACGGCTGCGACAAAGGCTTCTTCCTGAAACCGACCATTCTCATTTCCAAAACAAATGCGGCACGGGTATGCCAGGAAGAAATTTTCGGACCGGTGGTCGTGGTACAGAAATTCAAGACCATCGACGAAGTCATTCCTCTTGCAAACGATACCATGTACGGTCTCGGCGGCGGCGTATTCACCAAGAATCTGAATACCGCCATGAAAGTAGCAAGAAACGTACAGACGGGACGTATCTGGGTCAATACATACAATGCCATCCCTGCAGGCGCTCCCTTCGGCGGCTACAAGAAATCCGGCATCGGCCGTGAAACCCATAAGATCATGCTGGAACATTACAGCCAGACGAAAAATATCATGATCAATCTGAAAGAAGGAACGGCAGGCCTTTACAACGTAAAATAATGGCTGAAGAAGAACCCCTTGTCATCACGGCAGGGGGTTTTTTGATGAGAAAGAAGGACGGAAAACAGTTTTAACAAGGAAATTTTTCCGAAAAGATCAAGATTTTTTAAAACGGAAAAATTCATTCTTTTACGAACGACGGATGTTTTTTATGAGCGGCGGATCTGTTTTTTTGTAAATGACAGCTGTTTTTTATGGACGGCAGAACTGTTTTTTTGCAAAGGTCTCTCTTTTTTGAAACGGTCATTTTTATTATTTTTCATTTAGCAGATGCTTTTTTTCATGAATAACCGATGTATTTTCCGAAATAAAAGAAACATAAAAAAACCGCAAGTCTTCTCTGCAAAGAGGGAGGGCCTGCGGTTTTTAAAAGGAAGGGACTCTGTCAAAAGGAAGTTTTTCAAAAAACTGTTTACTGAAATTTTCAAAAAGTCAGAAATGTTCAAAAAGAATATGTCAAAAATCAGACATGATTGAAAAGAGGGAAAAATTTCATGAAAGCATAGCAGGTGACGGTGATGGTGAGCCAAGTGATCGTCGTGAGTTTCAGCCCTTCTTTCATTTGCACCGCTGCAGAAAGGCCGCGGCTGACGGGAATGGCCCTTGTGGTTACGGGAAGGACATAGGCGCAGCAGGAAGCAACGACGGCACATAAAATATAAGGGACGGGGTTCACCGAAAGGGCTTCGGCAATGCCCGTCGTGACGGGAATGCTGATGGAGACGGCAGCGGTATTGCTGGAAAGTTCGGTCATGAAAACGGAAAAGAGGGCGACCGATGCCATGAGGAAGAGCCCCTCTCCGGGTGCTTTGGCTGCCATGAGAGATGCCATTTGGGAAACCGCGCCCGTTTCGATGACGAGCCGTCCCAGAGCGAGACCGCTGGCAAAGAGGAAAATCATGCCCCACATGACATGGCTTTCCGCATATTTCCAAGTCAGCATGGCTTCTCCTTTTTCATCTTTCAAGAAGAACATGAGGAATCCGCAGAGGAAGAAAATATAGGCAGGACGCAGGGCGGGAAGAAGATCCGCAAAGAAGGGACGCAGGAAGGAAAGGACGATGGAAAGAACGAAAAGGAAGAGGCCGATTTTTTCCCCTTTCCTCATTTTTCCGAAGGATTCATAGAGGGAAAGGAAATATTCTTTCGACCCCGGGAGCTGTTTTACCGTCGTGGGAAGGAAGAGGATAAAAAGAAGGTTGACGATGAAAATGATCGCAAGGACGGGAAGGAAACGGATGACCCAGTCATAATACATGAATTCTTTTCCCGACAATTTTTCAAAATAAGAAATGGCGACCAAGTTGGCGGAACTGCCGATGGGAGAACCGAGACCGCCGATGCCGCTTCCCCAGCCGATGGCAAGGAGAATGGGCGTGGCAGGACTTTTCCGTCCGAAATCTTCTTCACCGACAAATTTCAACATCGCCACCGCAATGGGACAGAAAATGGAA
>URAA01000092.1 GCA_900545785.1 uncultured Dialister sp.
CATGACGGACGGAATCATTTACGATCTGTCCGATGACGGCGTGAACAGAATGATACATTTTAAAAAACAGATGATTCCTTATGCACAGTCACCGGAAGATATACAGAAAGAAAAAAAGAACTATGATGAAATGACAATCAGAGAGCTTTTGATTGAAAGCAAGGCATATGCAGCCGCACATGCGGATACGACTCCTATATTTATGGAAGTACACCGCCGGTTTTCCCTGCCCATGGCAAGTTTTGTATTCGGTTTAGTGGGGGCACCTCTCGGAATCCAGCGAGAAAGATCATCGTCGTCCATCGGGTTTGGAATTTCTGTTGTTATCATTTTCATATATTATGCAATCATGACGTTTTTGGAAGCTCTGGGGAAGGGGCATGTGCTGCCGCCGGTGGTTGCGGTATGGCTTCCCAATCTTATTGCTCTTGTTTGCGGCGCCTGGCTTATCAGACGGACAAATAAATAAGCGGGTATGGTATAGAGGAGGTATTTATGTTTATCGGTATTGCCATGTTTCTCGTCCTTATGCTTATGGGCGGGATCATTGCTTTTCTCGGTGATAAAATCGGATCCAAGGTAGGGAAAAAGAGAATGACTCTCTTCGGACTCCGTCCCAAATACACTTCTGTTATCGTTACTATTATTTCCGGTATTTTGATATCTTTTTTAACAATAGCAGCACTTGCTGTAGTGAATGAAAATGTCCGTGTAGCCTTATTCGGCCTGAGTCAATTGCAGGCAAGAATGGCAAGTCTGGATCAGGAAATCAAAGTAAAGAATGCGGAACTGGACAAAGGGAAACGGCAGCTGGAAGAGAGGAATAAAGAATACAGAGAGGTGACGATTCTTTCTGAAAATACCGCAAAAGAACTGGAACAGGTGGAAAGCCAGCGGGCATATATGGAAAGTGAATTATCGACTGTACAAAAGGCTTATGATGAAGCACGAAAAGGAATAGAGCAGTCGGCGGAAGAAATAAAGGAACTGGAAAAAACAAAAGACGAACTTTCAGGAAATATTTCGCGGCTGAATAAAGAAAAAGAAACTCTTATGGAAAATATAGCAGCCATCAGAGAAGGGACGGTTGTATTCAGGGCAGGCCAAGTACTGACGGATGCCGTCGTTGATGAAAACATGACAAAAGAACAGTCGGAGCAGGTTCTCGGAAGCATTCTCAATGATATCAACAATCTTTTGAAAGAACGGATGAAAGTGACCGATAAAGACGTATATCTGGTGAGAATTCCCCAACAGGCTTTTGATTCTGCCGTAGATAAAGTTAAAGAAGCGAAGACAAAAAAACTGGTCCGTGTCGTGGCGGCAGGCAACCTTATTTTGGGTGAGCCGGCCATTGTTGAATTTGATGTATTTGATGATAATTTAATTTTCAAAAAAGATGAAACCATCATGTCGGTAAAGATGCTGAATTACCAAGGCTTAAAACGTGCAGATGCCCAAGTGATCCGCCTTTTGAATGACTTGAATCATTATGCAAAAGAGAAGGGAGTGCTCCCTGATCCGATTACTGGCAAGATAGGACAGCTGGAAGGGCAGGAATTACTGAACGTTATAGAAAAAGTAAAAGACTATGACAGTAACTGTACCCTTGTGATTAAAGCAAAAAATGATATTTATACGGAAGGCCCGTTATTGATTGATGTGGAAGTTATAAAGGATGAATAAATGATACTCGCCGCCGATCCCGGATCTGTAAAAACCGGACTGGCTCTTTTAACGGAAGACGGGAGTCCGGTATGGAAAAAGATTATACAAACAGACCATTTTGAAAATGAAATCAAAGAAGCTTTGTCCTGCTATGATATTAAAGTATTTGTCATGGGAAACGGAACCCATCACAAAGAAATGAAAGCCCGGGCAGAAAAGATCATTTCATCCATGGGTGAGGATGTAGAAATTTCTGTAGTGAATGAAAAATATACAACGGAAATGGGAGAAAAATGGTATTGGAAAGATCATCCGCCGAAAGGAATCAAACGCCTGATCCCGGAAGGATTTCGTACGGTGCCCGTTCCCGTAGATGATTATGTGGCATGGATCATAGGCTGTATTTATTTGGGGATAGTGAAGGAAGAAGATATCGATCATAAAAAGCTTTGACAAGAAATAATTGACATTGTCCGACAGGTGTGATAAATTTAAAAAATGCTACGGGGCATGGCGCAGTTGGTAGCGCACCTGCTTTGGGAGCAGGGGGTCGCCAGTTCGAGTCCGGCTGCCCCGACCATATGGCTCAGTAGCTCAGCTGGATAGAGCAACCGCCTTCTAAGCGGTAGGTCGTGAGTTCGAATCTCTCCTGGGTCACCAACAAAGACAAACCATTTTTTGAAAATGGCAATGTCCCGTAGGGATTAACGAAAAGAGTTCTGAAGTTTTCAGGACTTTTTTTCGTGTCTTTACTTGTTTTGTCCGGGTTAGTTTTTTTGTATTTTTATAGACAGATACAATGAAAGTGATGCAATAAAAACTTGATCTGCCGGATGTCATTTATTGATTATTTCTATCGAAAAAAGGAATGATTTTTCACTTGCAATTTACTATGGGTAGTAGTATTATATTGTTCTGACTGAAGAGTCTGACAATTTTTGAGAAGCTTTAAAATAATAAAAAAAGAGAAGAACGCTTACACATAAATGTTTTTAGGAGGTGTCCTTATTTGACTGCTAAAGTGGCACAAGTTTCGAAATGGCTTAAAGAGCTGCAGGAAAAAGTCGATGCGGACGGAAAGATTTCATATAATGAAATTCTTCGTTTTGTCAAAGAAAATTCACTGAATGCAAAACAATTGGATACTATTTTTAAGGAAATTCACGGGCAGGGAATTGAAATTGTTTACGGAGCCGAGGAAGAAGAGGAAGACTCTTTTGACGAAGATGAACCCGAACAGTTGGAAGATGATTCCGATGACAGTGAGGATGTAGAAGAAGAGGAATGGGTGAAAGATGATACCGATGTATCCGCCGATCCGGCAGGTATCACCGATCCCGTCCGTTTATATCTGAGGGAATGCGGAACCACGCCGCTTCTGACTTCAGAACAGGAAATGAGTCTGGCCCAGACCATTGAAATAGGTAAAACGGCATGGGCGACAAAAGAGGAAAAAGAAGCGGCAGAAAAAGCAAAAAAAGCTATGGCAAGCGCCAATTTGCGCCTCGTTGTATCTATAGCAAAAAAATATCCCGGCCGCGGAATGCCTTTTCTTGATTTGATTCAGGAAGGGAATTTGGGTCTTCTTAAAGCAGTGGATAAATTTGATTACACCAAGGGATATAAATTCAGCACTTATGCTACATGGTGGATTCGGCAGGCCATTACCCGGTCTATTGCGGATCAGGCAAGAACCATCCGTGTACCGGTCCATATGGTGGAAACCATTAATAAAATGAACAGGGTGGGACGCCGTTTCCTTCAGGAACACGGAAGAGAAGCAACCAATGAAGAGCTTGCAAAAGAAATGGACATCAGTGTAGAGAAAATCAGAGAAGCCAAGAAGGCAGCACAGGATCCCATCTCATTGGAAACACCGATCGGAGAAAAAGAAGATTCCCATTTGGGGGATTTTATTGAAGATCAGAAAACGGCATCTCCCGAAGATGAAGCAGCAGCAACGATGCGCCGTGAACAAATTCATAAATTACTGGATACTTTGACGGAAAGAGAAAAAGGTGTCATTGAACTCCGTTACGGAATCGATGACGGAACGCAAAGAACATTGGAAGAAGTGGGCAAACATTTCGGCGTAACAAGAGAGCGTATCCGGCAGATTGAGGGGAAAGCACTGAAAAAACTCAGAAAGCTTGCAACGCCCATAGCAGGTCTTTAGTTTATGACGGCATAAATGCAGTATTTATTACAGAGATTTTATTGCAAATAAAAAATGCCTATGGTATAATAACGCCGTTAGTCTGGACAGTCCTCTGCCAAATGCGATCGGCATGAATGTTCTGTGAGAAGGAGGAAAAGATCGTGAATATCATTGAAACATTAGAGAATGAACAGCTTCGTAACGACATTCCTGCATTTCGTCCGGGCGATACCGTTCGCGTACATGCAAAGGTTGTCGAAGGCAAAAACGAAAGAATTCAGGTATTTGAAGGCGTAGTTATTGCCAGAAAAAATCATGGTGTCAGAGAAACTTTTACGGTTCGTCGTATTTCTTACGGCGTAGGCGTAGAAAGAACATTCTTGGTTCATTCCCCGCGTCTTGCCAAGATCGAAGTTAAGCGCCACGGTATCGTTCGTCGTGCAAAACTTTTCTATCTCCGCGGACTTTCAGGTAAAGCGGCAAGAATTAAAGAAAAGAAATAAGATAAAAAAAGAAGACCGGCGGGTCTTCTTTTTTTTATGCCCGAAATATTGTATACTTACTCATGATGTCAGATTTGATTTCTCTGTCAGAATCACTGATAAAAATATAATTTCAGGTGAGGCCTTATGAATTATCGGAGTCTTTTATTAACGGGAGTTTTATTTTTTGGAATGACCCTGACCGCAGCGGCGGAAAAAGAAATAAAGAATAAAATTGAAAAAGTTTTTGTTGTCGATTACATGACTGTTGAAGTTGTTATGGATGAACCTTTAACGGCGGAAGAAACAGATCCTCTTCGAATCTCCTCCCCGGATTTCAAGCCGGATTTCACATTTAACGAAGATGTCCGCATGATAGGGATGCCTATTCCGCAAGAGTCCGACGGATTTCATGAAAATACGTATCGAATTCCCGTAAGCGGGCTGGATGAAGGTATCATCTATCAAATCTCTTATAAAGGACAAAAAGGGAAAACATTTAAAGCTTATTCCCCCCAAGAAATGAAAGATAAATACAGAGATCGTTACGGGAGTTATTTCTGATGCATATTGTACTTGTTGAACCGGAGATTCCCGGAAATACGGGAAATATAGCAAGGCTTTGTGCTGCGGAGCATCTGACTCTCCATTTGGTAGAGCCTTTGGGATTTCAAATTGATGATAAGCATTTGAAAAGAGCCGGCCTTGATTATTGGGATTTATTGGACGTTCATGTGCATCCCGATTATGGATCGGTGGTTCAAATGCTTGCGGGCCATCATTTTTATTTTAATACGACAAAAGCGGTGCACAGTTATACGGAAGTTGCTTTTGAAAAAGATGCAGTGCTTGTTTTCGGTAAGGAAACAAAAGGTCTTCCCGAAGAGTTATTGCTGGAACATAAGGATGACTGTATCCGGATACCGATGATCGAGGAAGCCCGATCACTTAATTTATCAAATGCGGTGGCTATTGTAGCAATGGAGGCGCTCAGGCAGAACGGATTTCCTCATTTGCTCCAAAAAAGCGGCCGTTTATTTAAAGGAGGAGTCGAATGAATACTTATGATGAAGCCTATGCATTGGCAAAAGCTATTCGTGAATGTGATGAAATGAAAAGGCTGACCGAAGCAGCGGAGAAAATAAAGAATAATGAAAATGCCAAAAATATGGTTAAAGAATATATTATGGCACAAATGAAAGCAGATTACGGAAAGCTGGCGGGCCAAGAGACCGACGAAAAAGAATACCGCCACTTGCAGGAATTGGCGCTGCTGGTGAGCAATAACAGCGATGCACAAGAATATTTACAGGCTTTTATCAGATGGAATCAGGTGGCTGCGGATTTACAAAAGATCATTTCTGATGCAATGGCGCAGGGTATGGATGTATTGGATTTGCAAAAATGACAGATTGGAATATATTTTTTTCGGGAATACTGACAGAGAAACAGATAAAAATTAATGAGCCCATGAGCCATCATAATACATATGGTATAGGGGGAAATGCCGATGTATTTGTCACGCCCTCAAGCAAAGAAGAATTGAAGGAAGTATTGAAGAGAATTTCCATGGAAGGATTGCCGGTGACAATCATCGGCGGCGGATCCAATTGTCTGATCAGTGACAAAGGTATACGGGGAGTAACGATAAGTACTATGCGTATGAAGCCTGAAATCATTTGCAATGAAACATGGATCACCATTTACGGAGGTGCCGGTACAGGCAGCGTTTCCCGGGCGGCACAGAAAAATGCTTTAACCGGATTCGAGTGGGCTGTCGGTATTCCCGGTACTGCTATAGGTGCTGTTTTTATGAATGCCAACGGCTATGGAAAACAGATGAAAGATGTGGTAGAAGAAGTGTATGCGGTTTCCATAGACGGAGAGTAAGAAAAGACATACGGCTGGGACGATCTTCATTATGGAGACAGTGACAGCGTTT
>URAA01000093.1 GCA_900545785.1 uncultured Dialister sp.
GACCGAATTGCTCCTGCTCTTCCGGTTCGGATCCGGTCACTTCGATAGTCCATACCGGCTGTTTATAACTGTCTCCGTAGCTCCCGCTGACATCACTGCCGATTCCGGCATCAAGAATTGCTTTTTTGAGTGGTGCTCCGTCCATATCGATCAATACATAATTCAACATTTGGAATGCTAAAGATTCTTTCGTTGTCATATGATCCGTCATTGCAGTAAATAATGCATGAATTGCTCTGTTTTTTAAAGTTTCTCCTTCAGCAATTCCATACAGTGACTCTGTTACGACTCTTTCCGAAAAAGGCACTTGAGATGCTATGGATGAATCAATTGCCCGGCGCTCAAAAGCCTGTAAATATTCTTCATCAATATAGGAGAGCGTTTTTTCAATATCCATATTCCCGTACAGATAAATATAGCTGTTCGAAGGATGATAAAAACGACGGTGAAATTCAAAAAACTCTCTGAATGACAAAGTGGGAATGACATCAGGATCTCCTCCCGACTCTACCCCATAGGTATTGTCGGGGAAAAGTTTTTCCATTGCCGCATCTTCCAATATTGCTTCCGGAGAAGATAGCGCCCCTTTCATCTCGTTATAAACAACCCCGTTATAAGTCAATTCCCCGTTCGGATCATCCATCTCATAATGCCAGCCTTCCTGCATTAAAATTTGCGGATTTTTTAAGCAATCCGGATAGAAAACAGCATCCAAATAGACATCCATCAAATTATGGAAATCCTTGTCATTTCTGCTTGCCACCGGATACATTGTTTTATCGGGCCAAGTCATGGCATTTAAAAAAGTATTCAAAGAGCCCTTTGCTAATTCTACAAACGGTTCTTTCAGCGGAAATTTACGAGAACCGCATAAGGTAGAATGTTCCATGATATGAGGAATCCCTTTTGAATTATCCGGTGTTGTTCTGAAACAGATATAAAAAACTTTATTATCATCGCTCGAGTCTAAATACATCAACTTAGCTCCCGATTTGATATGCTCCATAAGATAAGCATCTGCATTTACTTCATCAATATGAGAGAATTCCTTTACACGAAAGCCAAGTACTGTTTCATTTATGTTCCATCTCATAACAATTCCTCTCCTTACTCAAATCTGTTCAACAGTAAAAAAGCCCAGGTACAATTAACCTGTGCTTTTAGAATTAATTAATTGTTACCGCATGCTTCTTGAAAAAATTCTTTATGAATAGCTTGTACCGCTTTTTCAACATTTTCTCTTTCGATCAGGCAGGAAACGCTGATTTCGGAAGTACTTACAATCAAAATATTGACCCCTGCACGGCCCAATGCGCCGAACATACGGGCCGCAACACCGGGAGTTCCGAGCATTCCCGCACCTACTATAGATATTTTTGCCATATCGTCGTCATAAATGATTTTGCTGAGGAGCCCCTCTGCCTGCAATTTTCCCAAAGATCTCTTTGCATCAGCTAAATCCGCATTATCGATAGTAAATATAATATCGGTCATATTGTCATTTGATGTTTGTACACTTTGAACAATCATGTCTACAACAATATGGTCATCGGCTAATGACTGGAAAACTTTATAAGCTACACCGGGAATATTTTTAACATTCAATACAGAAATTCTGGCTGTATGTGTATCTTGAGCTACACCTTTTATAATATGATTATTTCCTTCCACAGTACATTCCTCTCGAATCACGGTTCCCTCATCATCGGCAAAAGCAGCTCTCACATGAATGGGGATATGATAATGTAATCCTAATTCCACGCTCCGCGGTTGCATGACACCGGCTCCCAGCCGTGCCATTTCAAGCATTTCCACATTTGTAATTTCCCGCATCTTAACGGCATCGGGACAACAACGGGGATCGGCTGAATAAACACCGTCTACATCGGTAAATATTTCGCACATATCCGCTTTCATAGCTCCTGCAAGAGCAACCGCCGTCGCATCGCTGCCGCCTCTCCCCAATGTAGCAGTATCTCCATTGGGAAGAAGTCCTTGAAATCCGGCAACGATTACGATATTTCCTTTATCCAATTCTTCGAAAACACGTTTTGGCCGCACCTCTTTTATAAAGGCTTTTCCATAAGCGCCTTCACAGTATATACCCGCCTGTGCTCCGGTCAAAGATACCGCCGGTGCGCCGAGATGCTGAAAAGTCATCGCCATAAGTGAAATGGAAACCTGCTCTCCCGTCGTAAGAAGCATATCCATTTCTCTGCCGTGACTGACATCTGAAATTTTTCCGGCTAAAGACAATAAATTATCCGTACTGTCTCCCATGGCGGAAACAACAATCACCACTTTATCTTCTGAAGTTTTCTCCCGAAGCACGCGACGGGCAATTTCTTCCATTTTTTCAGGTGTGGCAACAGAAGATCCGCCAAATTTTTTCACATAGAGTGCCACTATGCATCCCTCATTTACAATTCATATTTATTTGAAATGATATCATGTAACAGCCTGCGGTGTAAAGGAATTATATTCCTTTGATCTGCTAAAATTCAATTCCTTTTCTTGCACGGATTCCTTTTTGAAAAGCATGTTTCACCAATGTCATTTCCGTCACTGTATCAGCCGCTTCAATCAATGCATCCACAGCGTATCGTCCCGTTAATATCATATTTAAACGTTCCGGACGGGAATGAATCAAATCCAGCACTTTTTCTGCATCAATCATATTAAAATGTATTGCATAATTTATTTCATCCAATACAATCAAATCCCAATGGTCGCTCATTACTTCTTTTACAACCATATTCCAAGCTTCTTCAGCCAATTCCTTTTTCTTACGATATTCTTCTTCATCTTCTTTTTTATTATGAAAAACAAAACCGTCTCCCATGGGGCGGATTTCAATATTTCCATTACATTTCCCCAATGTTTCGATCGCCTTCAATTCCCCGTATTTCCATGATCCTTTAATAAATTGAAGAATCAGAACTTTCTGTCCGTCCCCCCATGCACGAATAGCCGTACCAAGAGCTGCCGTTGTTTTTCCCTTACCGGTTCCGGTATTAATTAAGATTAAACCTTTTTTCTGTTCCATTATTACCGCCTGCCGTTACGATATTCTTTACAACTTTCTATTAATTTATCGGCTGCTTTAGGATTTCCCGCAAAAGACAGATGCAGGTATGAAGCCAAAATATTTTGCCTGCTGTATCCCTCATCATGTCCCGCTTTTTGTCGGGTCCCTTTCAGGGAATATGCCCATGGGAAGTTCTCTTCTCCTTCCATAAGAGAAAAATGAAATTCATGCCCCTTCAATTCATCACCTTCATCTGCAATGACACTTCCGCGAAGTGCTTTGCCGGTGACATATCCCACACGCTGAAGTTTTCCCTGCATTTTGCATATGGCGGGAACAAGGCCGACCATATCGTAAGTTTCACCTTCAAATCCTTGAATTTTATGACATAAATACATAAGGCCGCCGCATTCCGCATAAACAGGCATCCCCTCAGAAGCATTTTTTCGTATCGATTCTTTCATGAATTTATTGTTTTCCAATTCATGGAGAAACATTTCCGGGAATCCGCCTCCAAAAATAATTCCGTCTGCATCGGGGACTTCGGTATCACGCAAAGGGCTGAATTCAATAAGTTCCGCACCTCTTCTCTCCAATTCCGCCAAGCTTGTCGGATAATAAAAAGAAAAAGCTTCATCTTTTGCCACCGCAATCCGAACAATTTTCTCTTTTACGACCGATTCGACTTGATTTATTGCTAATGGCTCAGCATTTTGTGCCAGTTTGAGCAAAGCATCCGTATCTGCCCATTTATCGGCGGCCTCTCTCATATGGTCAATCAATGTTTCGGTTTCAATTTCCGTAACGGGAGTCAGCCCCAAGTGTCTTTCCGGTGTTTTCAGTTCATCATCTCTATGAAATGCCCCCAGTACGGGCATATTGATTTTGGCCATGGCGTTACGTATCATTTGTTCATGTCTGTCTGAACCGAGACGGTTTAAAATAACACCTGCTATTTGTATATCTTTATCATACTCTCTGAATCCGAGGGCCGTTGCTGCAATACTGTCACCTACCGCCTTGCAGTCAAGAACCAGCACTATGGGCGCCTTTAATTTCTTTGCAATATATGCCGTGCTGCTTACACCATTTTCTCCCCCGTCAAAAAGTCCCATAACTCCTTCAATAATAGATATATCCGCACTTTCGGAAAGAGATACAAAAGTAGAAATTAAATGTTCCGGCGGTGTCATCCATGTATCTAAATTATAAGAAGGACTTCCGGATGCTTTCGTATGAAAACCGGGATCAATATAATCAGGCCCCACCTTAAAAGGCTGTACATTAAAACCCTTTTTATGAAAAGCCGCCAACAGTCCCGTCACTATAGTGGTTTTCCCTACTCCGCTGTTTGTCCCTGCAATTACAATCCTCGGTCTGTACTGTTCCGCCATATCATTTATCCCTTTTTGCAATAATCGTGCTCAAATAGTTGGGCTTATAGTCAGAGGGAAGACTATCTAGATCTCTTTCTATAATTTCATCAGGTAATCCTGCACGAGAAACCAAAACGGCTCTTTTTATCATATGATGTTTTCGCAACTCTTCTTGTATAAAAGCAAAATTTTTATACACTTTCATAATAACCGCATTATCACAAGCGGAAATTGCTTTGTCAATTTTTTCAGGAGAAGCCGTAGCCGGAATAATCAATACATTTTCTTCCCATTCCGTAACGGGCAGCCCGATATGGGAAGCAATTCCCAAAAATGCAGGAATTCCCGGAATGGTTTCCACTTCATAGTCCGAATTTTCCAAGGCATGAAAAATATACATATATGTGCTGTAAAGCATCGGATCTCCAAGTGTCAGAAAAACTATATTTTTCCCTTCATCCAGTTTTTCTGATATGATTTTTCTATTTTCTACCCATTGTTTTTCCACAATATCCATATCAGTAACCATTTGAAATACAAGAGGCAGCACTTCCGTACTTTTTGAAATATAAGGTGAAGCAATCTGATAGGCTACCGACCCCTCTTTCTTTTCCGTTTTCGGAGTGATAATCATATCCGCATTTTCTATAATTTTCACGGCTTTTACCGTAAGTAATTCAGAATCCCCCGGCCCCACGCCGATTCCATATAATTTTCCCTTTGCAGCCATAAGCTCCTCCTTAAAATACTTTTTAATATTTCTTTTATTTTAACATTTTTACACAAAAAAATCTGTGCATATAACCGTTCGTATACTTGCACAGATTTTTAATATTGTTATCTGAGAGATCTGAGTGAAAATGATACGGGTACTCTTGATTGAGCTTCCACAGCCACTCCGTTTTGTTTTGCCGGCACAAATTGCCATCCGTAAACCGCATTAACCGCAGCATTATCCAAATCGGAATTTCCTGAAGATGATTCCACCCATGCACTGCTGACTCCGCCATCTACACCGATGATAAGTCCCACAACGGTGGTCCCTTCTATATTGGCAACTCTTGCCGATTCCGGATACGCCGGTATAGGACTGCTTAATATTTGTGGTCCTATCGTGGCCCCCGGCCCTATGCCGGAGCCCGTTCCCGTACCTATACCCGATCCATGACCACCTCCGCTGCCCGAACCGCTGCCGGGGCCCGTACCGGAGCCCGTTCCCGTACCTACCCCCGATCCATGACCACCTCCGCTGCCTGTACCGCTGCCGTATCCCCGATTACTGCTTCCATCTTGACCGGCAGTATTTCCTTCACCGACATTTGCCGATTGTGAAGATGTAACATCTTTATACTCTTGAGATGATGTATCAGAAATTTCATGAACATCATTCACCGCATCCTCATCTACTTCTTCATCTGCAGGTGCAGGGAGAGTCTCTGTTGGTTTTGCCGTCGGCGGATTGATTTGCGGAACACCTTCTCCTGTTCCGTCAGGACTTCCTCCCCCTCCGCCGCCTCCTCCGCCGGATACCAAATCAACTTCGATGGGACCCTTATTTACGACTACAGGCGGAAAAAGGAATGCTATGCCGCTTATTAAAATAATTGCTGCAGCATGACAAACCAGCGATGTTCCAAAGGCGGTCATCCAACGGTACTTGAAAGTAACCATAATGCCCTCCTTTATTCTTTATCCGGCTTCTTTGCTTCTGTTGCAATGCCAATTCTGCTGATTCCCACAGATTTTAATTGATCCAACACAAAAACAAATGCTCCATGTTCTGATTTTGAATCTGCCCGAAGAATGATATTTA
>URAA01000094.1 GCA_900545785.1 uncultured Dialister sp.
TTATCCATTGTTCTTCAGAAACGGCAAAAAAAGGAACGATTTCTTTTTTGAAAGCCGTTTTTACATTTTTTCTTATATTTTGTATCTGATTTTTGATCTCTTCGAGATGCATCGGATTCGAAACTTTACTTTTGGAAATCGATTTTAATCTTTCAAAAGTGATTTGAGGAACTCCCTTGTACCATGATTCCCAGCTGTCTGTTTGGGCAAGGAAAGAAAAGGCGGCATATTCTTCGGAAAGAGTTTCTTCATATGGGTTCAAATCCGGTTCCTTTTCAAGGAGTGTGAAAATCTGGCGATACGAATCTTCCCATCCCTTGGCAAGCATTTGGTATTCCCCCATGACAGGGGCTGCCCAAGGGACGGAAGACAGCGTCTTTGTCTGCGGAATATGGTAAGGATCCGCCAATTTTGAAAGCCAGTTTTCAGGGAAGGGCATGGAGCAGGAAAATTTATACAGGTATAAGACGGTATCTTTAAGCCCCCGATCCTGAAAACCCCGAGAAAGCAAATCGGCGCAATCGAGGAATTCCTCTGTGCCCTCTTCATAGTATTTTTCCAAAACTTCATCCAGTACTTCCTGCATCAATAAATCAATTTCATTGTTGTCATTCAAAATCTTTGTGTCCGGATCTAAATCAATGAGATAGAAATATTGATGAATGAGAGATTGGAAAAAGGAGTCCAATGTGGAAATCTGAGCGCCGGAAAGAAGTGCGGTCTGCCTTGATAAATGCCGGATAAGAAATTGATTTCCTTCACTTTGTGCTTTCGATAAAGCTTTGGCAATATGAGAAGCGATCCGTGTTTTCATTTCTCCTGCGGCAGCGCGGGTGAAAGTGAGAATTAACAGGTCGGAAATATCGGCGGGATCTTTTTCATCGGTAAGAAGTTCCTTTATTCTTGCAGTAAGGACGGCAGTTTTTCCGCTTCCTGCAGAGGCGGAGAGAAGAAGATTTCGTCCCCTCAGGTCAAGAGCGGATTGTTGTTCTCTTGTCCATTTCATCTTACTCATGGTCGGTTTCCCTCCTTGTTTTTGCGATATTTTCCGCTTTTGCTTCTAAATTTTTCTTAACATCTTTTATTTTTTCTATGTAGTTATATTTATTTTCCGGCAAGGCGGGATCAAAACGACAGATACTTCGATAAGGACAGTAGGTGCAGGCGGTATTTTGCCCGGACTTGGCAGGATGTATGGAAATATTTCCGCTTTGTATATCTTTGTATAAATCAATCAGCACCTGTTCGGTGATTGTTTTCAAAGCATCAAACTGGGATTTTGTCAGTGTCGGAGAGAATCCGGAGATCGCTCCGCTTTTGGTGTAACTGACGGAAATGAAACTGTCTTTTGTTCCCGTTTCTTTGTCCAAGGTAAAAAGAACATCTTTGTCGCCCAAAAAGAGGCCGTTCGTATTATTTTTCTGCTCTTCGGGCGGATCTCCGTCGGGCGGTACCGTCTCTACGGGGCGGACGTTTCCGTGAAGATAAATATACATCATGGCTGCCGGCAAGAGATCTTTTGTACTTTTATCTCTTGATAAAGCCAATAAATAAGTGATGAGCTGCAAAGAAGTGCCGTTGATGATATCGCTCAGATCGATTTTGGGAGAGCCTGTTTTGTAATCACAGACGACGACATATTTTCCGTCGGAGTCCACGCGGTCGATTTTTCCCGTAAGGGTAAAGCTGTCGTTCCTGCCCGCGGCGATCCGGACGGTAAAGGGTTTCTCCATATCGATCGTGTCGAAACCGCTCTGACGGCTCCACCGGCGGAATCGTTTGAGAGATTCTTCAAAAGTGCGATCCAAGACTCTTTTTGTATATTTTACCGAAGCATCTGAAGAGAGCACTCCCGATTTGATGCGGGGTGTAATTTTTTCTGAAATTTCATGAGAAATTTTTTCTATTTCTTCATCGGTGATATTCCGCCACTGCCGGTTTTCTTTCTTCAGCCTTTCGCCGAATGTATGAAGACCGGCATGCAGATAATTGCCGCAGTCCAATTGGTCGATTTCACCGGTTTTTCTTTCGTCAACACCCAGGCCGTATCGAAGGAAATATCGGTAAGGGCAGCTTCTGTAATCTTGAAGTTTTGTGACGGAACCGTAAAAGCGTCCCTGTTTCATGAAAAGTTTCTTTGCTTCTTCCTTGGAGAGAAAAGATGCATTATTACGATAATATAAGCCGGACAATTTACTATGGAGCAGGGCAGGCGTTCTTTTTATCGCCCGGCTTTTCAGAGCATTCCAAGAACTGTATTCTTCGGGAATGCCGTCTTGAAGGATCATGGGAAGCAGGGAAAGCGCCTGTTCGGGATTGGCGAAAAAAGACGGATCATTTGCTGCCGGATCGGGGGAAGAAACGGTGATGAATTCCGTATAATAGCCTAAATTTTTCAGCTGTGTGAAAAGAAAAGACGGCTCGCCCCGTGTTCCGCCTTCCACAGATTCCGGACAAGATAAGTACAGAGCATCGCTTCCTCTTGTAAAGGCAAGATAAGTATAAAACCGCTCCTGCCTGAGTAATTGAAGCAAGTCATTTCCCAAGTTTATTTTTGAACGGCTCATAAGGAGCTGCTTTTCCGCTTCCGAGAAAAATCCCGAATCGTCAATTTTTTGAGGGAATTCACCCTCCAGAAGGCCGGGGATAAAAACGACTTTTGCTTCCGAAGCATACCCTCTGTCCATGGAAGTCACCGTCACATGATCCAGTGTGGGCGGGATCATGGAGTAAGTGAGAGAGGAGAGGCCGTCTTTTATCATGAGGAAAAAATCATCATCGCTGACAGGTTCGTTTCCCGAAGCATGAACGATTTCTTCCAGCAAGGAAATAAATTTTTTCCATACCTGTATATGCGGACGGCTCTTTGTTGATTCATAACTTTCTTTATCCCATGCATACAGGGTATCCGGTATCTTTCGTTCGAGAAGCAGCCGGTAAAGAAGAGTGCATTTATCTTTTGCGGTAACGGAAGATTTCCATTCTTCCCGCAGCGGATTAAGAAGAGATAAAATTTTTTCTCGTCCTTTGTTGACTTCTCTTTGCAAAAGAAGTTCCTTTTCCGACGGCGGCGCCGGTTCTTCATCAGGATTCCGATAATCTCTGTAAGTCCACGGTTTTTGCCAACTGCCGAAACGGATATTGTATTTCAAAGTATAATTTTCCAACCGGTCAATTTCATTTTGCGGAAGAAGGGAAAGGATATTTGTTTTCACCAGGCGGAAAATGGGATCTCTCGTAAAACCTCTGTTTTTTCCTTTGCTTTCTGCCTGAAGAAAGCGGATGATGCCGTCAAGAAATCTGATCAGGGGATGATTGTTCATCGGGAGCTTGCGATCAATGAATCCGGGGATCCTGTATTTGAAAAAACTTCTTTCCAAAGCATCCATATAATGATCGGTGCTGCGAAGGAGAACCAATATATCCCGATAGCGGAGTCCTTTATCACGAACCAAAGTTAAAATGCGGCGGGCAATAAAGTCTGCTTCATCATTTCTGCTTGACGCAACTGCCAGATGGACGCCCTTTTCCGGTGAGATTGATTTGCTCTCGGGCAAAGAGCAGGGAGCGGGGATATTTTGAAAATATTCGGAAACGACGGACTGAATCCGGGGACAGGAAAATCGGCGGTATTCGTGTAATGTAACCGAGTCCGCATGCTTGGTGATATTCAGGAGCATCCGGTACAATCGGTCGGGCCGTGCAAAAGTTTCGTTTTCGGAAGGTTCATCGGGGTGAGGCATCTGAAGCGTGAAAGTGACATCTTTTGCTGTCTGAATCAAAGCGGAAACGATATTAATTTTTTGCGGTGCCATGCCGTTAAACCCGTCAATCCAAACACGGGAATTGCGAATCATGTCCGATCGGGAGATTTCTTTGGCGAGGAGATCGAAAAGGCTTCCTTCATAAGAAAAATGACTCCGCAGATAGGCATGATAATTTTTATAAAGGAGACTCAGATCGGACAGTTTTTTTCCTAAAGGGGTATCTTCTTCCTGAAGTGCAGCGTGTTCCAAATCATTTTCTGAAATGCAGAACATATCGAACTGATGGAACAGATCAACCAATTTGCCTGCAAAATGAGGCTGCGCCGCCACTCTGGATAATAACTGCAATTCCGATTTACGGGCATTGAGGATACGGCTCACAATGAGCTGCTGCCCTAAGGAAGATAGAGCATCTTGTACGGGGGAATGCAATTCTTGAAATACTCGGTAGGCAAGCCGTGAAAATCCGCAGACTTGGACATTCATAAATCCGTTTCCGGGGAAAATATCTGCCAGCATACGTTCCGCCGTATACGTTTCCTGATCAGGAACCAAAAGGAAAGCAGATCCTTCTTTTTCTTTTGTCACGTAATCTCGGATTTCCCGACAGCAGCGGGTTGTTTTTCCCGTACCGGCGGGCCCGAAAATGAAATGCAAGCTCATAATATATCCTTTCTCCGATCATTTATAACTTTTCTTATATTATAAAACAAAACGGAGAGGAATCGGAATAAAAGGTCAAAGGCTTTTATGAACAGAAGATGAATCTTGACATAAAAAAATAAAAAATTATAATCAAAGTAAGCTTTATATAAAACCGTTCACGGTTGTGGATTTTTATGGATTTTTCTATTTTCGCCACATAGTACATTTTTGTATTATGCGGCGTATTTTATTGGAGTAAAATATGTCATCCGGATATTATGCATTTCTTGTTTTTCTAGGCGGCTGCAGTTACGGAATTCTTTCCACCATCGTAAAAACAGCTTACGGAGCAGGATTGAGTCTGTCCGACGTGGCAGGCGGGCAGGTATTTTGGGGAGCGGTGATTTTTTGGCTTGCCGCATGGAAACGGAAGCCGAAACAAATAAGTCTGAAGAAAACAGTTCTTCTTATTCTTTCCGGAATGCCCATGGGAATGACCTCGATTTTTTACTATCGATCCCTTGAAACATTGGATGCTTCTCTTGCCATCGTTTTTTTGTTTCAATTCGTCTGGATAGGAACTTTATTTGAAATGGTATTTTTTAAAAAATTTCCGAGTTTTCAAAAAACAGTTTCGATCATTATCCTGCTCATCGGTTCAGCTGTTGCGGCAGGATTGCGCCCGGAGGGAAATTTTGAATGGTCGCCCGGAATTTTTTGGGGCGGGCTTTCCGCCGTCAGTTACTCTCTCGTTATTTTGGCAAGCGGAACGGCGGGAGTTGACGTACCGCCCGTTTTCAAAGGAGCTTTGATGTCTCTCGGAGCGGCTTTTGTTATTTTCCTTTATTTGCCGCCCCTGTTTTTAACAAAGTATGACTTATTCATTTCTGTACTTCCCTATGGCGTGTTGCTCGGCCTTTTCGGAATTGTTATTCCCCCTTTTCTCTTTTCCGTCGGAATTCCCCGAACGGGACCGGGACTGGGAAGTATTCTGACTTCCTCCGAATTGCCGGCCGCACTTTTGACGGCGGCTTTCGTTTTAAAGGAAACGGTTGATATGACGCGTTGGTGGGGAGCGTTTTTAATTCTTATCGGAATCATTCTGGGGAATAGGGAGCACCGTAAATAAAATGCTCTGTTTCGAGAGAATTATGGAAAAATAGAAATGATACGATTTTTATATCAGACAGATACGATCTTTATAATCCGATGATTGACCCTTTTATATATGTTTTGTTATAATATGATTGTAGTACAACGAAAAAAATCAATATAATATTTTAATTTTAAGGAGGCTTGAAAATGTCTTTGAACGGAAAGAAACTGAGTCCATTTACTTTAAATGCATACAAGCAGGGTGAATTTATAGAGGTGTCCGATACGGATTTACAGGGAAAGTGGAGCGTCCTCTTCTTCTATCCAGCTGACTTTACTTTTGTCTGCCCGACGGAATTGGAAGATCTTCAAGAGATCGGA
>URAA01000095.1 GCA_900545785.1 uncultured Dialister sp.
AGGAGAAACGGGGATTTCAAATAAATCGCCAAAGCGGTGCCGACCATTCCCGATCCGAAGAAAAGAGCGGAAATGAATCCGGATCGGCCGGGCCCCATTCTTTCCACTATATGTCCCAAAAAACCGGCAGACATACCTAAAAATAAAATGGCAATGGAAAAAGCCCAAGTCGTTTCAGAAAGAGACAGTCCCATCGCTTCCATTACAGGCTTCGCCACAACGCTCCATGCATAAACACTTCCGATACACAGGTGAATTCCCACTGCGGAAAGAGCCATCAACCATCGATTCTTTTTCATCTTATCCCTCCATTCGATTCCGGAAGGGCCAAACAAACGCAAAACCGCCTGTTCAGGTCCCCCTGCCCAGACGGTCGGCTCTCAAAAGATATATGGTTCACGTGGTCATTTCCACAATTCCGTCAGTTCCATATATCTGCTTAATTGTGTCGTTATCGTATCATGAAAATTTCTGCCTGTCAATACAATATAGAGTATACTATTTTATTTTTATGTAAAATACTACCATATATAGATATCCGTTCTGAGAATGTCCCGGGCGGAAACAACTATTTCTTTTATCCTCAGAATTTATGGGAATAAGAAAGTTTCCAGTTGAAAGGCAATTCCAAATTTCCGTACCTGTTGGCAAAGTTCTTATGATCAAACAAGTTATTAAAAGTCAAAGTGACCGTATCATTTGCCGTCACATCATAAATGGTGTTCCATGTAAAGCGGGAACGGCTCGGAACTTGTCCGTATTTGGAATAATCTTCCCGATCTCCCAAGTATTTGTAAGAGAGCGTGCTTCTCAGTTTATCCGTCCTGTAGGTGACGGATGCGGTCCCGTCGATTCTTGCCGAATCCTGCACCCATTCGCTGTTTTTCTTGGAAGGATTTCTGATTTCCGGATTGCTGTATCCCAGTCCCAAAGAATAATTCCAATGTTCATTGACATTCTTTGCAAATTCCAGTTCGACGCCGGTATTTCTGAATTCTCCCGCATTGATCGCATATTGTTCATTTGTGATCGGATCTTTTTCCGACCAGCCCAGTTTATTATCAAAATCCATATGGTAAACGGCAAATTTCAACATGCTGTCATCATTGATTAATTTCTTGATCCCCGTTTCATAAGTCCACCCTTTTTCCGGTTTCAGACCCCGTCCCGTAGGACGGCTGATTTCAGCATCTACGGTAGGCATCTGGAAAGCTTTTCCCACATTGATATACCAAGAAGTGGAATCATTGATTTTATATAATGTCTGAATCTGGGGATTAAATACATTTTGATCCTCCAGAACGTCATCAATAAACTCGCTGCGAAGGCCCAGAACGGTGCTGAACTTATCTGAAAAAACATGCTCGTAAGACATATATAGGGCATGATTGGTACGGTGTCCTTTGATTCCCGTATAAAGCCCTTCATAACCTTCTCTTTTAAAAGTATATCCGGCTATCAGATTATCCCGACCCAAACTCCATTCTTTCTGGATATCTCCTACATAGCTCTCAAGATTTGCCGAAGACTGAATACGGGTATGTTTTGCATAATCCTGTCCGTCGGTTTTGCGGTTATTATATCCGATGGTCGCTTTGATCCCGTTGTCTTTTCCCTGATAATGCAGCCCTGCCGTCACTCTCTTGTCTTCATGCTTATAGTCGTATTTGTTTTTCTGCACGTCGTCCCATCTGGTGATATTTCCGTCCTGATACATGAAATTGGCATTCAGTTCATCCGTCAGGCGGGCAACGACGGTTGCTCTGTTTTTCTGCCCTCTGCCGGTGATCCAGTCGTGGGTCGACCATCCGGGATAATCATTGGCTTTGGTCAATTTCCCCGAATATTCTTTCTGCAGACCGATGATCAGACGATCGGAAGAATAATTGAACCCATAATCTTTATAGTAATTTCCCACCGTTCCTTCTACTTCGAACTGCGGTTTCCCTGCTTTCGGCTTCTTTGTGATGATATTGACAACGCCGCCCATGGCTTCTGCTCCGTACAATGTTCCCGAAGCGCCTTTGATGATTTCCACTTTTTCGATCATATTGACGGGAATGCCGTCCAAAGAATTATAATTTTTCAAATTCAAAGGAATCCCGTCCACCATGACGAGAGTGCCTCTGTCATATCCGCGGACAACCGTGCGCCCTGCACTGAATCCGAAATCCTGCCCGCCGTCACCGTATCCGGTACTGGCTACTCCGACTTGGCTTTCAATAATGTCGAAAGCGTTCTTATATCCCGCTTCCCGTATTTTTTCTTCCGTTACGATCGTTTCCGTCACCGGCGTATTTATTTCCGCTTTTTCCTTCCGCTGTGCCGTGACGACAACGGGGTTCAGCTCATACACATCGGCGGCAGACACCTGTCCTGCTGCCGTCAAGGTTAATAAAATCGTACTGATCAGCCATTTACTTCTTTTTTTCATTTTTACGCTCCTCACCGTATAAAATACAAAACCATTATTCCCTCTTCAGCACCCCTCTTTAAAATATTTTTATATCATCACGAGAAAAAGCTTTCCCTGTTTCGCTTTTTCCGCATAATGAGCAATAAAAAAGACAATCAGGATAACACAAAGCAATTTTGTATTCCTCATTCTCCCCAAATGACCGATTTATTATTGTATAACTTGTTTTTATTATTATTTTATATAATACTCATATAATTTTATTTGTCAATCATGAGTTAAAAATAAAAACAGGGACGCTTTGTACATGCTCCCTGTTCAAAATATACTCAGAATTTGTATTCCGCACCGGCTATAAAGTTTCTTCCCAAACTGTAGAATGTGGAGGAAGAGGAGGATACGATATTATGGCGGTTAAACAGATTATCGATATTGAGGAATAACCGGCAATCTTTATCCGCCTCATAGGAGAAATTCAAATTTGTGAACCACTGGCTTTTAAAAGATTCATAGGGTTTATAGTCTCTGATTCTTTTTCCTAAATGAGAAAATTCAAAGGATGTGGTCAATTTTCCCGTCTTGTACATAATTCCGCCGTTAAATTGGATTTTTCCGTAATAGTCGTGCCAATCCCCCAAGACGCCCGTGTCGGATCGCTCCTGTTTTTCCGGATGTCCGAAAGTCATTCCCAGATGATAGGAAAGATTTTCACTCTGATTCCGTCTCCATTCCAATTCAACGCCGGTATTTTTTACATCTTCATTTTTGTATCGAATTTCTTGCACTTGTCCTTTGGGAACACTCGCTTCCAAGCTGTCTTTTATCTTGTAGTGGAAAAGAGCCAGCCGCCATGAAGATTTTCCTATATTTTTCTTGGCTCCTATTTCATAGTGATCCCCTGTCTGCGGTTTCAGTCCCGGTGAGGGAATGATATTTCCGCCGCCGTAAAGCTGCTTGAACGTAGGCATCATGAAGGATTTTCCCGCTTTTGCATAAATCATGGCCGAATCGTCCAAATCATGCATGAAAATAATTTCCGGCGTAAATTTGTCGTATCGGTTTCCTGCATCATCTTTGGCAACCCAAGTTTCACGGAAATTGAAATTCATTCTGTTCTTTTGGGAGAATTGATAGTCTAACTGTCCGAAAAGAGAATACATATTTCGTGAATAATGAAATTTTTTCCCGTCAATGACATCTGCCATATCTCTACGGAAATCTCCGCCTACCATGACGGATCCTTTGTCAAAATGCCATCTTTTGGACAAATCCGTTCCTATGGTCTGATGGTTGTTTTCCGTCTTGGTGATCACTCTCTCTGACGGATCATAGACTCCTTTTTTTGCCGCCGGAGAAGTTTTCACTCTCGAACGATATGTCGACATATCTCTCTTGTGGTAGTAGAAATTTCCTGCCCAATCATCTTTAGCATAATGAAGAGCCGCTACATTTTCTTCATTGCGGTAGATCATGTCTTGGTAATCGGCTCCTTTATATTTTCCGTTTCTTCCGTCCCAGCGATATACATAATGACTGTTATTTCTTGTAAAGGAATGGGTGAAATATAAATTATCCGTCAGATTATATCGCCAATTCACATTGTTATGTTCAGAGCGGATCACATTATAATACATGCCTGCAGGACGGCCGCCGGAAGGATGGGAAATATTGTCCACTTTGCCTAAACGGTCATATTCATAAGTAATGCCGAATTTATCTCCTCCTTGGAAACTGACCGCATAATTCTGCTGCCCGTAATTTCCGAGTCCCGCTTTCACTTTATTTTCTCTTTTACCCTTGGTAATGATGTTGATGACACCGCCTCCTGCCTCGGATCCGTATAGAACAGCACCGCCGCCTCTTACGATTTCAATTTTTTCGACGGTATCGGCCGATATATCTTGCAGATTATACATTCCCCCCTGGTTCATGGGAACGCCGTCCACCAGAACGAGAGTGCCTTTCTCCACACCGCGTATCACAGCTTTGGCTGACATCGTCCCTTGGGACAAACCTTTCGGCCCCTGACTGCTGACGATGATGCCTGTAGAAAACTTCAATGCTTCCTGCACATTGGAAGCCCCTGTGGCATGGATGTCATCAGCTTTCATGACTTCTATCGCCGCCGGTGTCTTCAATTCTTCCGTATCCGTTCTTTCTGCCGTTACTATGACGGGATTCAGTTCATATATGTCTGCGGCGGAGACCTGTCCTGCTGCCGCCATACCTGATAAAACCGCACTAATCAGCCACTTGCTTGTTTTTCTCATTCTTACTCTCCTCGCTATATGAAATTGGCGGCATTGTTCCTTTTTTGCTCTTTGAACTATTTTGATTATCGTCTGACCGGCACAAATCAAATTTCAAAAATTTATCTGCTCCGCAGCATAAGCAATAAAAAAGAGTTCTGAGAACACGAAAAAGACGAGCCGCTTTTATGTTCTCATTACCCTTAGAAAATAAAATATTATACAAATTTTATCGATTTTGATATTGATAATTATTCTTATTTCTTTTATTATTACTTTTGTATCTTCTTTTGTCAATGGCAATTTTAATCTATACAATTATTTATGAATATAAATTTGTATATTTAGTTTCCGATTCTGTTTTATTCTTCCCCCTTCCTCCGGTTATTTGCAAAAAAAGAAGACTCCCTTTCGGAAGCCTCCTTTATTATATTATTGTTCTTTTTTATGGCATTTGCCTTCGCCTGTACCGGCCATGACTCTTTTGAAAATCTCGTGAATTTCTTCGGTGGATTTTCCCTGTTCTTTTGCCCAAGCGGCATGTTTCTTTGCGGATTCATAACGCTTTCTGCCTTCTTCATCTTCCGGAATGGGAAACTTCGGATGTTCCATGATATCCCTCCTTTCGTTTTTTCTTTTATATGTCTGCCGATTCTCTGCAAGATTTCTCGCAGGGAATCAAGCCGGCTGCCTTTTGTGCATTTTCTTTCGCTTTCCTCGTATAGCGAAGAATGGTCTTTGCATCTTTATAAAAAACTTCTCCCGCTTTTGTCAGAGTGATCCCTTGATTGCTCCTGTTAAACAGCGGAACACCTACGCTTTTTTCCAGTGAATTCATTTGTTTCATAATGGCAGGAGCAGATAAAGATAACCGCTCCGCCGCTCGGTTAAAACTCCCCAATTTAACAACTGCTACAAAAGTATGGAGTATCTCATTTATCATGTAAAATCACTCTTTTCCCGACATTATTTCATCGGTTTGTATTAACTATTTGTTAATACCATCATACCCCTTTCATCGATTTTCGTCAATACATAAGGTAAAACTTATAAAAAGACATTGTTTTTATTGCATATTTCATTATATTCTCATTATGTGTTTTATCATGTGTAATAAATATTTTTTAATCATAATGTTTTATGTTATAATAAATCAAATAAACGTATTTTGTAACTGCTTGATTTTTATTTTCTTACAAGAC
>URAA01000096.1 GCA_900545785.1 uncultured Dialister sp.
CTTCCGATCTTGAAATGGAAGAAAGTCTTTCTGCCAGTTTATGTTCCAAATCTTCTTTAGTCCGTATCGGTATAATTCCTGCAAATTCGGTTTCTTTTCTTAAATAATCAATATGCCAATGCATTTTCTTCCGAAGTCGGCGATGCCTGTTCATTCTTTGCAGCAAATTTTTCTTCGCCGAGCCTACATACACATAATAGCCTTTTCTGAAGAAAAAGGTTTTATTCTCTCCGACTTGTATGATTTTATCTTGATCGGCATATAAAACAAGAATATAATCCCCGTGATTCCCCAATTCTTCCGTCAAGGCTGTTTTTGACGTAGGAAGCAATCTGATTTTCTCCGGAATCGTAAATTCTTTTGTCCAATGAACGGCCGCCATTTTATAATCAATGGAATCCATTTCATTATAGAATGTTTGGGCAAACTCTATATCTGTATGCAGGTCGGGCAGAAACCATTTCGCTCTGTCCCAATGAACGAGGATCAACAAACCCGAATGCCCGTTTCTTCCGATTTCCCCCAGATGGAGCAGATGTTTCCGTCCTCTTGCCGTAACCGCATCGGGAAACATGGCACCATTCTTTCCGAACAGTGTACAAGATTTTACTTCCACAGGAAATGTTTCTTCTCCGTTTTTATCCCCCAAGAGCAGATCAAAACGACTGTCGCCCATCGTTACTTCTCTCTTGATGACATGATATTTTTCCCAGCCAGGTATCATCTGATGTTTCAGCATATATGCCGCTACATCATTACAACGGGACGTATCCAGTAAGATGACTTCTCCCTCCCGCTCTACTCCTACAATCCTGTAAGATGTACGATTGAGCGGATTATCGGACGGCACGGCATACAGAGTCACACCGGGAAAAAGAAGTTCTCTCATTCTCCCCGGATTGGGCATATGACAAATTTCATTTTTCCCGTGAATATTTGCATGAACCACAAAGCGATTGGTACGCTCTATAAATATGGCTTCTACAATTTCTTTATATAAATTCATAATTGTCCTTCAGGGAGTGTGTCATTAAAGATCCGTCATTCTTTGATTCAATTACACATTGAATCGGAAATAAGCAATATCCCCGTCTTTTATCAAATAATCTTTTCCTTCAACTCGAAGCAGGCCCTTTTCGCGAACTGCCGCAAAAGAGCCGCATTCCATCAATTCATCATAAGTCACGATCTCGGCACGAATAAATCCTCTTTCAATATCGGAGTGAATTTTTCCTGCCGCTTTCGGTGCTTTCGTGCCTTCATGAACCGTCCATGATCGGCATTCATCTTCTCCCACAGTGAAGAAATTGATCAGTCCGAGCATAGAATAAGCAGCACGGATTAAACGATTCAGCCCCGGCTCCGTTTCACCCAAATCGGCAAGAAACATTTTCGCTTCTTCCTCATCCAGTTCGGAAACTTCCTGTTCTATTTCAGCAGAGATAGGCACCCATTTTGCATTTTCCTTCTCAGCCTTGGACACGAAAGTTTTGACGTAATCATTCTTCATCGGATCCGCAATATCATCTTCGCCTATGTTTAATACGTAAAGAACCGGTTTTAATGTAATCAAATTTAACTCTCTGAAGGATTCCAGTTCTTCATCACTCAAATTCAGTGCTCTTGCAGGTATGCCCTCCTGCAGGGAATCGAATACTTTGTCTAATACGGGCATCGCTTCTTTAGCTTCCTTAATCCCCGCTTTCGCCAATTTAGCCGTTTTCATTCTCTTTTTATCTACCGTTTCCAAATCGGCCAAACAAAGCTCGGTATTAATGATATCCACATCCCTGACGGGATCAACATTTCCTTCTACATGAGTAATGTTTCCATCCTCAAAACATCTGACGACATGGGCTATTGCATCTGTTTCCCGAATATGACTTAAAAACTGATTCCCCAGTCCCTCTCCCTTGGATGCGCCTGCCACCAGTCCCGCAATATCCACAAAACGGGTGAACGCCGGTGTCGTTTTTTTAGGATTAAATAATTTAGCCAATTCATAAATTCTATGATCCGGAACTTCTACAACACCTACGTTGGGCTCAATAGTACAAAAGGGAAAATTGGCCGCTTCTGCACCTGCTTTTGTGATGGCATTGAATAATGTACTCTTTCCCACATTGGGAAGTCCGACTATACCGATTTGTAAATTTGTACTCATCTGTTCATCCTTTATTTTAATTTTACCAAGGCCTTCTTGATTCTATCCATGGCCGTTCTTGTCAATTCCGGTGTATTAAAAGCACTTAATCTTACATATCCTTCTCCGGAAGGGCCGAATTCTGAGCCGGGGATACATATAACCTCCGCTTCTTCAAGCAGCCGGTCAAAAAAATCCCAACTCGTTTCCCCTTCGGGTACGGTCATCCAGATATAAGGACTGTTAACGCCGCCGGAAACATCCGTATCCGTTTCCTTAAGGACTTCCAACATCAATTTCGCATTTTCTTTATAAACAGACAAGGTCGTTTCGATCTGTTTTTTCCCTTCCTCTGTATATAATGCTTCCGCCCCTCTTTGGGAAATATAAGAACAACCGTCGGATTTGATATCCCGGCTGCGGCTCCACAATGTATGGGCACTGACATTTTCTTTATCTTTCTTCGTTTCAAGCATCAATTCTTCAGGTACGATCGTATATCCGCAATGCAGTCCCGTCAAATTTGAATAGGAATGAAATTCCACTGCCACTTCTTTTGCCCCTTCGATTTCATAAATACTGTGCGGAATATTTTCATCCGATATAAAAGCTTCATAACGGGCATCAAAGAAAATAACAGAACCTGTCTGTTTGGCAAATCTGACCCACATTGTCAAATCTTTCTTATTCAGCACGATTCCCGTCGGATTATTCGGAGAGCAAAGATAGATAATTTTAGGATCGTGAGACGGAAGCATCGGTTTAAATCCGCATTCTTTGTAACAAGATAAATATTCGAACTTATTAAAGAAAGAACGAATGTATTTTCCGCTTCTTCCTGCGATGATATTACTCTCCGCCCAGTCCGGGTCCATCGGATCGGTCAGGCCCACTATTTCTGTTGCGGCAAATAATTCCTGCATATCTGCAATATCCGATTTCACTCTGTCACCGATAAAGATTTCATCGATGCTGATGTCGCAATTTCTTGTTTTAAAATCTTTTTCTGCGATCATTTTCCGAAGAAATTCATAGCCTCGTTTCGGTGCATATCCGAAAAATGTATCCGGCTCCCGAACGGCTTTTATCATGGCTGACGCCACTGCCTGTATCAACGGCTGCGTTCCATAGTCCGTGCCGAGAGAAATAATTTTTGAATTCCGATGTTTATTTTCATAATCTTTTTGTTTTTGTGCTACTTTCTCAAAAATGTAATCTCCCTGCAAATTCAAAAAATTCTCATTACAATACGCCAAATTTTACACCTCAAGTCAATAAATTATTCAGATAAAATATAATTAATTATAGCATAATCGACGGGACTTATTTTTCAATTATAAAACCCGTCTCCATGTTAGGAAACGGGCTGAAATTATAATTCGATAACTACATTACCCAAAACATGATCAATCGGAACAGGTCCGATAAAACGGCTGTCCGAGCTGTGGTTTCGATTATCTCCCATGACAAATACCGTTCCTTCAGGAACCGTAAAGGATCCTTCTATTGAAAAATTCATAGGCTCATTTACATAGGGCTCATTTAATCTGGTTCCGTTCCGATAGACTCCGTGATCATGAAATTCCAATACATCACCGCTTTTGCCGATGACACGTTTTACCCATACATTATGCCCCTGGCTGTTCTTATCAAATAAAGCCATATAATTCAAAGCCGGTTCCGACAAATCATCCATCCATGAGCGTGCTCTTTGCACGCGGCTGTCAATAATGACAATATCACCGTAATCGGGTGCTTTTCTGAATACATGGCCAATCTTGGAAACGATCAGATATTGTCCGTCCTCCAAAGTAGGAAACATGGATGATCCGGAAACTCTGGTAGGTACAAAAAGAAATATATGAATGATCATGGCAAGAAATAATGCCACTACAATAGAATAAATCCAATCAAATAATTCGCGCATAATTCTCTCCTTTTTATTATGCCTTTTATTTTACCGTAAAAACGCCGATTTTCCAATAAATAAACCGGCAGATAGTCCCACCGGTTATTATTTTACAGATTGACAAAACGATTAGTGCGCCAAGTATCCGCTTATGATATTCTTACCCCGGGACGTTCTTCTCCGAATCGATGTACCGTATCAACAAATCTGACTGTTCCGGTTTTATAACGAAGAACTAAAGTACTTGTTCTTGCACCGCCTCCGAAAAAGCGTACGCCTCTCAGCATAGTGCAGTCAGTGATGGCCGTTTCCGCAAAAATACAGTCATCTCCCTTGACTAAATCATCCAAAGTAAGAATTTTATTCGGATCTTCAATCCCCATCTCATGCAGACGGTGTAATTCCTGATCCGTATGGGGCAATAAACGGGCCTGCATATCACCGCCCAAGCATTTCAGACCTACGGCGGACAATACGCCTTCCGGTGCTCCGCCTGAACCGATGACCATGTGGATACCGCTTCCCTGAATAGCACAATCAATGGAAGGAACTACATCGCCGTCGGTAATTAAACGCACTCTTGCTCCCGATTCACGAATTTCACGAATTATTTTTTCATGTCTTTCTCTGTCCAGAACAACAACGGACAAATCGGAAACTTCACGATGCATCGCTTCCGCTACATTTTTTAAATTTTCCGTTACGGTTGCACGAATATCAATTTTTCCTTTTGCCCGAGGACCTACACAAATTTTTTGCATATACATATCCGGAGCATGAAGCAAACATCCTTTAGGTGCGATAGCCAGTACCGCAATGGCTCCGTTTTGCCCTTTTGCCACCAAATTGGTCCCTTCCACGGGATCGACGGCTATATCAACTTCTTCTCCTCCGCGCCCTACTTCTTCACCGATATAGAGCATGGGAGCTTCATCAATTTCTCCCTCTCCGATAACAACCGTTCCCTTGACCGAAGTACGGGCAAACTGTTCATGCATACCGTCAACGGCAGCCTGATCTGCCCCTTCTTTATCACCCATACCGACTAATCTTGCACTTTTTAGTGCAGCTTGTTCCGTAATGCGAACAACTTCCAATGCCAATTGTCTGTCCATATATTCCTCCACAGTAATAGTAGTACACTGTATTAACTTTACTTAAATTATATCACGTTTTGATCTCCCGTAAGGTGTACACTTTATTATCTTATGCATTAATTTTGACATTTCATTTATTTACTTTATGATAGATTAGAGGTGAAATAAATGGAAACAAATCATACGCAGGACATCCGTTTTTTCGGTGACAGCCTCACTGCCGGATACGGGGTTCCTCCCGGAAAAGACTGGATTTCCGAACTGTCAAAACGTCATCCGGATATAAAATGCTTTAACCACGGCTTATGCGGTGCTTATTTGGAAGATATCACGGACAGTGCGGAATTTATTCTTTCCGGAGTAGAAAATAATTCGCGCCTGTTTTTTATGGGCGGCACCAATGATATTTTATCGGGATTCAAATTAAAATCTGTAGAAGATCAACTGGAAAAAATTATCCGGCTTTTTGGGGACCGGTTCTCACTTTTTATAGGCATTCCTCCTTTAACCACGAAACTCAGTATTATAACAGGGTGGCAAGAGGAATGTAATTTTGAAAGAAACAATAAGGATTTAAAAGAGTATGGCAAATTTTTAAAATCAAGATCGGAAG
>URAA01000097.1 GCA_900545785.1 uncultured Dialister sp.
TGACTTAATCGGATTTACTCGGCATTACAGTGGCGGGACCGTGTCGGTTTTTCACCGATCTTCCCTATTAAGCTCTTTCGAGCACCTGTTTAACATATTTAACTGTTATCATCATAGCACTATATACCATGTCTGTCAATCGAAACACCGCACCCGCCTTACCTCATTTTTAAAACAGTCCCGGTTTATCTTAAAATGTCATATCAAAAGTTCCTGATTCTTCCAAAAGTTTAATGTCTATGGGAGAATAGGTTTCCGGATGTTTTTTCAAATAATATTGTTCTTCTTCCGCCGCTTCATAAAAGTTTTCCAGTTTTTTTACTTCCGTCTGTACTTCCGGTAAAAAATTCTTCCGAATCTCATTGAGCACTACCGCATCGGTACTCAATCCTCTGCCGGCTCCTCTGCTTTTTATATAGCTCATGTAATAAGTAATCTGAAAAGTATCTTCAGCGGATGTATAATATATTCCCGTTCTGTATTGAGGGCCGCTGCATTTTCCCTGTATCCCGTCGGTATAAGGATTTATAATGGTAAAAAACAGGGATAATAAAGATGTGATATCTATTTTTTTCGGATTATAAACGACTTTTACACATTCCACCGCTCCCGTGTTTCCGGAAGCCACTTCTTCTTTTGTCGGTTTTTCCTTTCGGCTGTTGGCAAATCCTGCCACCGTATCGGTAACTCCCCGAATACGGGAAAATACTTCTTGTATTCCATAGTAGGGACCGCCGGCCAGGTATAATTCTTTCACGGTTATTCCTCCCTTTTTTAATATCGGTTATATTCATTTTTTATCAAAATAAAGAATCCCCGGAAATGATCTCCGGGGATTTTCTTCATTTCAACACAAGGTGCCTGAGGAATTTCTTTTTCCTTCATCGGAGATCGTCTTTAAAGCTTTGTTTTTTCCAAATGCAGTGCAGACGCTCTGTCCATATCGAAAGATCTGATGAGTTCGGAAACGGCCTGGCTCGGAGAAATCGCTCCGGTCAGTACGGCAGCACGAATCTGAGGAAAACGGCCTTTAACAACCGGATTTTCAAAGAACAGATTATGCAGATGTTCGTCAATCATGCTGCGTACCCAAGAAAGAACCTGTCTTTGCCGTCTGTTTTCAAACACACCGGACTTTTTGGTTACTTTCTCGAATTCTCTCATCACCGCCCACAGTTCCAAAAGTCCTGTTTTTTTCAATGCAGAACAGCGGTATGCATGGGTTTCCCAACCTTCGGTAGCGGGACGGATAAACTCAACCATTCTTTCATATTCACCTTGGGTGACTTTGGCTCTTTCCAAATTATCTCCGTCTGCCTTATTGACTACGATGGCATCTGCCAATTCCATGATGCCTTTTTTGATCCCCTGCAAATCATCTCCTGCGCCGGTCAATACGACAAGCATGAAGAAATCCACCATGTCGCGGACCGTGGTTTCCGACTGTCCTACACCGACGGTTTCCACAAGAATCACATCATAGCCTGCCGCCTCGCAAAGGAGCATGGTTTCACGGCTCTTTCGAGCCACGCCGCCGAGGGTTCCTTTGGACGGAGACGGACGAATAAAGCAATTCGGTTCTCTCGATAAAGTCTGCATACGAGTTTTATCACCGAGAATCGATCCGCCGGTAATCGAACTGGTCGGATCGATCGCCAGCGCCGCCACTTTATAGCCTTGCTGACAAAGCATAGTACCAAAAGATTCGATGAAACTACTCTTACCTGCACCGGGTACACCGGTAATACCGATGCGCAAAGCTTTTCCTGTCCTTGAAAGAAGACCTTGAAGAACCCGCTGCGCTTTATCAAAATCCTTCGGAGCGTTGCTTTCGATAAGAGTGATGGCTTTTGAGAGAATCATCCGATCTCCCTTCGCCACCCCTTCTATATATTCTTCTACGGACAATTTTTTGCGAAGCGGTACTTTACGGAGCTTGCCTTCAGCAGGATATTCCTTGGCTCCCGTCACACTGTTCATGGCTGTATCAATACCGCGCATAACGGAGGTAGCAAACTCGGGATTTGCCTCTTTCGGGACCCAGCTCGGTCTTAAGTCATCATCGTTTTCGGCCATATTACTATACCTTACCCTTCCTTGGTTTCCTCTTCTGCACGGTCAACAAGCATATGGAGAAGCTTGATGCAGCATTCCGGAATATTGGTGCCCGGTCCGAAAATAGCCTGCGCCCCATGTTCATAGAGGAAATCATAGTCCTGTGCAGGAATAACGCCGCCGATGCATACCAGAATATCTTCACGATGGCGTTTTTTCAATTCTTCTACGATAGCGGGGAGCAGTGTCTTATGACCTGCCGCAAGAGAGGAGAATCCAACCATATGAACGTCATTATCTACAGCATCCTGCGCAGCTTCTTCCGGTGTCTGGAACAGCGGACCTACGTCGACGTCCCAGCCCATATCTGCAAAGGATGTTGCGAGTACTTTCTGACCTCTGTCATGTCCGTCCTGACCCATCTTCGCAAGGAAAATACGGGGACGGCGGCCTTCCAGTTCTTCAAATCGGTCTGCCAGTTTCTTTGCTTCTTCCAGCTGTCCGGAATTATCAAATTCGGAAGAATAAACGCCGGAAATGGTATGGATGGTCGCATTGAAACGGCCGGATACTTTTTCAACGGCATCGGAAATTTCACCGAGAGATGCCCGATCATGCGCTGCCTGTACCGCGAGGTCAAGAAGGTTTCCGTTGTCACGGCTTTCTGCTGCTTTGGTGATGGCTTCCAAGTCGCGGGCAACCGCATCATTGTCACGAATACTTCTGAGTTTTTCCAAACGTTTAATCTGTGCATTCCGAACTGCCGTATTATCGATAGAAAGAACGTTGAGCGGATCTTCTTTAGCCAGACGATATTTATTGAGGCCGACAATGGTTTCTTTGCCGCTGTCGATATTTGCCTGACGACGAGCCGCGCATTCTTCGATACGCATTTTCGGAAGGCCGGTAGAAATAGCTTTTGCCATGCCGCCCAGTGCTTCGACTTCCTGAATATGTCCCCAAGCACGACGAATGATCTGATTGGTCAGATATTCTACATAGTAGGACCCGCCCCAAGGATCGATAATTTTGCAAGCTTTGGTTTCATCCTGGATATAAAGCTGGGTATTACGAGCCAGACGGGCAGAGAAGTCCGTCGGAAGTGCGATGGCTTCGTCGAGCGCGTTGGTATGCAGCGACTGGGTATGTCCGAGTGCGGCAGACATAGCTTCCATACAGGTACGGGCAATATTATTGAACGGATCCTGTTCGGTCAGAGACCAGCCGGAAGTCTGCGAATGTGTACGAAGTGCCATGGATTTCGGATTCTTTGCCCCGAATTGTTTCAGAATTTTTGCCCAAAGAACACGAGCGGCTCTCATCTTTGCTACTTCCATGAAGTAGTTCTTACCCTGATCCCAGAAGAAAGACAGACGTTTAGCAAAAGCATCGACGGCAAGTCCCGCTTTTTCACCGCAGCGGATATATTCCATACCGTCCGCCAATGTATAGCCGATTTCCAAGTCGCAGGTAGCACCGCATTCCTGAATGTGATAGCCGGAAATAGAAATACTGTTAAACTTAGGCATATAGTTCGTGGTATATTCGAAAATATCACCGATAATACGCATGGACATAGCCGGAGGATAGATATAAGTATTACGAACCATGAACTCTTTCAAAATATCGTTCTGGATGGTTCCTGCAAGAATTTTTCTGTCTACCCCCTGTTCGATACCGGCACAAATGAAGAATGCCAAGATGGGAAGCACGGCGCCGTTCATTGTCATGGATACGGACATCTGGTCCAGCGGAATGCCGGAGAAAAGAATATTCATATCCAGCATGGAGCATACTGAAACGCCTGCTTTGCCGACGTCACCGATAACACGGGGGTTATCCGCATCATAGCCGCGATGGGTGGGAAGGTCGAATGCAATGGACAGCCCTTTCTGGCCTGCCGCCAAGTTTCTGCGATAGAATGCATTGGACTCTTCTGCTGTGGAGAAACCTGCATATTGACGTACCGTCCACGGACGGAATACATACATGGTGGAGTACGGTCCGCGCAAGAACGGAGGAATACCGCTCATGAAGTCCAAGTGGTTACATGTTTCATAGATATCCTTCGTATAAAGAGGTCCTACGGGGATACGTTCCATCGTCTGTTCATACAGATCATCATATTTTTTCCCCGTATTCTTTTCTACATTCTCTTTCCATGCATCATAAGAACAATGAGGATGTTCTTCCATTGTCAGTTTTGTAAAATCCGGATTCATCGACATATTATTTTACCTCCTCTTCCGTGATTTTCATTCCTTTTTTCTTCTGGAGCATGCGGAGAATTTCATAGCAATTTGCTTTGACACTGATGAATTCATCAACGCCGGCCTTCCGATAAACCGGTTCCAAATCTTTCGGTGCCGCACCGGCAAGGAAAAGTGTTCCTTCTCCCAATACTTCTTTCAAGCGCGGTGCCAGTGCCGGTACATCTTCCGGATAGGTCGCATCGGTGGAGCAAATAACGGCGCCGTCATAGGGCGTGCCCTTATCATCGATCCCTGCCTTGAGTGCTTCCGCACACTTATCCCAGCGGGAACCCGGCTTATTTTCATCATCTTGGAAACCTTCATTCAGATGAATATTAAATTCTCCGACCTGAAGGAAACTGGTAGAGAAGTCTGCTCTGGCTTTATGCTGCGGGATCGGTCCCATATTTGCCAAGAAAACTTCTACATTCTTGCCGGTTTCTTTTTTGTAATTCTTCGTATCCATACGAAGTTTTTCAAAACGTTCCGTCCAGCGGTGGGGATAAATCTTTCTGACTTCTATGGATTCACCGCCCGTTTCATTGGCATCCCTGACTTCGGAAATGGTAGCTCCTGCAGAAAATGCTTCCACGGCTTTGTCGACAAATTCACCTTTGCCTGCTTTCTTAAGGTCCTCTAAAGCAGCTTCCATGTGGACCTTGTCCATATCGGCTCTGTATTTTTCAACACCGTCGGACAATTCTTTTCTCAAAGCATCTCTGTCTTCCGGACGAGGTTCAGGAAGTTCTTCCGTCATATTCGGATACATATTCGTACCGACCGCGCTGTCTTTACGCAATTCCAATGCTTTAAAGCGTTTGTTCAACACTTCAAGAATCTGTTTCTGCGGATATTCTTCCTGCAGCGCTTTTACAATGCCTCCCAGAGACTCGATTTTCTGGAATTCTGCCCAAATCTTTTCTGCCATTTCTTTGGTCAGTGCTTCAATTCCCCAAGAGCCGCCTGCAGGATCGATGGGGCGGAGCATTCCGAATTCTTCCTGAAGCATAATGTGAAGATTTCTTGCGATACGGCGGGAGAATTCATCTCCTTTGCGGACCGTATCATCATAGGGAGAGTTTTCATAGGTATCTACTCCTCCGACAACGGCAGAGAAAATCTGGGTTGTGTTGCGGAGCATATTTACGCCGATATCATAAATCGTTTTGGTAAATAAAGCCGGACGTGCATGAATTCTGGCAGATCTGTCAGCTTCTTCGGCACCGAAAGCTTTCATGATATTTGCCCAGACTTGGCGGGCAGCACGAAGTTTTGCAATTTCAATATAGAAAGTAGCGCCCGTATTGAAAGATC
>URAA01000098.1 GCA_900545785.1 uncultured Dialister sp.
GCATTCTGTCGGCACTGTCCGCCTCCTTCGGCGGTATATTTACCTGCAATGCCAACAAAACCGAATTGTCAATCGGGTATGGAACGCTTTACGGTGATTTGGCAGGCGCTCTCGCTGCCACGGGAGATCTGTGGAAACATCAGATATATGAACTGGGACGGGAATTAAATCATTTCTATGGTTCAAAAATCATCCCTGACGAAAATTTTTCCATAAAACCGAGTGCAGAGCTTTCTGAAAATCAAGATATCAACAAAGGATTAGGCGATCCTTTGATTTACGAATATCATGATTTTCTTTTCCGCTCCTTCATTGAACCGAAGGAACGACTCACCCCTGAAGATATCCTTCTTCTGTACAGTCAGTCCCGTCTGGAAGAAACAATCGGTACAAAAGTAAAAATTAATGAAATTTTCAAAACACCGATTGATTTTATCTCCGATCTTGAAAAATGGTGGAATTTATTTTCCGGTTTTGCCGTAGCCAAACGAATCCAGTCGCCTCCCCTGCTTGCCCTCAGTCAAAGACCTTTCGGAAACGATTTGAGAGAATCCCAGATGTCGCCTTACTATACGGATACGTATTTACAACTCAAAAATAAACTTATATCAAAATAGATTTTTCCTGTATTTTTATTTCTTACAGATAGGACATAAAAAGCATCACGCAAAATAATCAATTCGGTGATGCTTTTTATATTCTTTAATTATATTTCTTTAAAATAGGGTTTGAATACGGAATCATGAATATTTCTTTTCTTATCTCCCCCATGTTTTTTTGCTTTATGGCTTCCCGAATGTTCGTCTTTTTTATCTTCACTGTGTTTTCTTGCTTTATGATTATCCGAATATTCTTCTTTTCTGCCATTGCCGTGTTTTCTCTCTTTGTGATTTCCTTCAAACCGTCTGCGCCTTTCACCGCGCTGTCCTCCGTCAAAGCCTTTTCTTCTTTTGAACTGAGGACGTTCTTCGGTAATGTTCACGGGTGTCACATCAGGTTGTTTTGTCAATAATTTAATGGCTGCCGATACTAAGGAAACGGAATCGATATCATTTAACAGTTCTTCCGCATTTTCGCGATACTCTTCCAATCCTTCCGTCTGCGCCGTTTCCTGCAAGCTTTCAATAGCGGCACGCTGATTTCCTTCTATGACATCACTTAATGTGGGAATACTCTTTCTTGTAATTTTACGGCGGATCGCTCTTTCAATATCACGGAGCTGCCCCATTTCTCTGGAAACGACAAAAGTCATGGCCAGACCCGTTTGTCCGGCTCTTCCCGTACGCCCCACACGATGGACATAGATTTCCGGATCCTGAGGCATATCAAAATTGTATACATGGGTAACGCCGCTGATGTCAAGACCTCTTGCCGCCACATCCGTTGCTACCAGAATATCGATCGTTCCTTCTTTAAACTGTCTTACTACCGTATCTCTCTTCTGCTGAGACAGATCGCCGTGAAGGCCTTCCGCCATATAACCGCGCTTTTTTAATGCTTCCGTCACTTCATCATCCCGTCGCTTGGTGCGGACAAAAACGATGGCCAGTTCAGGATTTTCCATATCCAATAACCGGCAGAGACAATCAAATTTCTGCCGATCCGGCAATTCGATATATTCCTGCTCTACCAGATCAATGGTCACTGTAGCCGCCTTGATCTTGACAAGTTCCGGATCTTTCAGGAAAGATTCTGCCAATTCTCTGATGGGGCCGGGCATGGTAGCAGAGAAAAACATGGTTTGCCTTTCTTCGGGCATGGCGGATAAAATATTACGGATATCGTCAATAAATCCCATATCCACCATCTCATCCCCTTCGTCAAGGACAAGAATCTGCACATGAGATAAATCAATCGTCCCTCTTCTCATATGGTCCATGAGTCTTCCCGGTGTCGCCACGATGATATTCGGTTTTTTACGGAGTGCTCTGAATTGTCTTTCAATATCCTGCCCGCCATAAATAGGAAGAGCATGAATCGGCAAATATTGAGCGAGTTTATTAATTTCTTCCGCCGACTGAATCGCCAGTTCTCTCGTCGGAGAAAGAACAACAGCCTGCGGACCCGGCCTCTTCAGATCAATTCTTTCCAAAATCGGTATCCCGAAAGCAGCGGTTTTACCCGTACCCGTCTGGGCCTGTCCGATCAGGTCCTTTCCTGCTGTCGCTGCGGGAATAGATGCTTTCTGAATCGGTGTCGGTTCTTCAAATCCCATATCTTTAATGGCCTTCATAATTTCAGGAACAAGACCTAATTCCATAAATGTATCGTACATTCATACCTCCTGTACGAAAAAAAAGAAGCAACAAGCGCTTCCTTATAATAAACTTTTGTTTAATTATTGCCTGTAACTGCAATATTATATCATAATTTTCACATAAGGAAAAATATTTTATTTCCCCATTCCTGCTTGCATGACCGGAATCTTCATATAAATCAAATAAATTTCATTAAAAAAAGCTCCCTACGGGAGCTTTTATAGCCATCAGTCTGCGCTGAAGGGAAGCAGTGCAATCGCTCTTGCTCTTTTAATGGCAAGGTTGATTTTACGCTGATGCTTTGCGCAAATTCCTGTTACACGACGGGGAAGAATCTTGCCTCTTTCAGAAACGAAACGGCGAAGTGTTGCCATGTCTTTATAATCTACATGATCAACATGATCAACGCAGCATTGGCAGACTTTTCTTCTCGGTCTTCTTATTTTATCTCTCTTAATCATATTTCCTCCATACTTGAGAATCAGAAGGGAATATCCTCATCAGTGTGAGAATCTCCAAACTGATTGAAACCGCCTTTAGACTGGCTGTAATTTTCGCTGCCGGCAAAATTTTGATCCTGCATCTGAGTACGGGCACCCGTGCCGATGGGAAGTGCGATCATATTTGCCACAACTTCGGTAACATATCTTCTTTGTCCGTCCGGGGTATCGTAAGATCTGGTAGAATAACGGCCTTCCACAAAAACGCGGCTGCCTTTTTTCAACTGATTGCCTACCGCTTCAGCCAAGGTTCCCCAAGCTACGATATTGATCCAATCGGTAAGTTCCCGCTGTTCTCCCTGCGGAGTGGTATAATTACGATTTACCGCAATAGAAAAAGATGCGACGGCCCGTCCTGTTTTAGTGGCACGAATCTGCGGATCTCTTGCCAGATTACCCATTACTTGAACTGAATTCATATTGTTTACCTCTGGTTTTAGTCATCTTGCTTAACAATGATATGACGGATAATTTCTTCATGAATCTTGATGATACGGTCAAGTTCCGCAATCTGTGACGGGTCAGCTTCGAAATCGACAACTACATAGTAGCCTTCATTCTGATGCTTGACTTCGTATGCCAGATGACGTTTGCCCCATTCATCAACTTTCACAACTGTTCCGCCGATACGAACAATCGTATCTTGAATCAGTTTTACTGCAGACTGAATTACTTCTTCGTTTGCAACATTCACGACGAACATAACTTCATACTTTTTCACGAAATCGCCTCCTTTTCGGACCTATGTCCCATGCTCTCCATGGGCCAGGAAGTTACTTGTAAATAACAAGCTTTTATATTATACAAGCCCGATCGGAAAAATGCAAATTTATAAACAAATTTCTTTGGCGTCTGTATCGTTTTTTGAATGCAGCGGGAAAATTTTGTTATTGATAATTTACCAACCAACTTTACTCATGATATACTATTAATATAATAAATAATGTTTACAATATAAAGAAATGTATACCCCATATTTTATTTTTTATCTGATAAGGAGATAATACATGATTACAGAACGGGAAATTTTTCTGACCGATCCTGAAGAAAAACAGAAAGTTGTCGATTTTTTAAAAACTTTTGATCTTACTTTCACAGGAAATATCGATTATACCATGGGCCTTTTTGATGACGGCAAATTAATCGGCACCGGTTCTTTAGGCGGCCGTGTCATGAGAAATATAGCCATCAGCAAAGATTATCAGAAAAAAGGTCTTACCCACCGCATCATTCGTAACCTGCAGGGCGAATCGAACAGGCGGGGCATAACGGGCAACCAGATTTTCACCAAGCCGAAGAATGTTCCCGTATTTGAACATATGGGATTCACGGAAGTGGCTACGGCGGAACCTTATGCAGGTCTTTTAGAAAGGGGACAGGATACGCTCGAAGATTATCTGACCCGTGTCCGTTCCATTCTCGGTACGGGAGAAGGGAAGAACCGCGGTGCCATTGTTATGAACTGCAATCCTTTCACTTTGGGCCATCGTTCTCTTGTAGAATATGCAGTCAATCACTGCGATGAAGTTATTATTTTTGCCGTACAGGAAGATCGCTCCATATTCCCCTTTTCCGATCGTTTTTCTTTGATTAAACAGGGTGTTCAGGATATGAAGGGTGTTTCCGTCGTCAGCGGCGGCAATTATATCATTTCCAACGCTACCTTCCCTACCTATTTCATCAAAGGTACTGATGAACTTGCGGCACAGACAAAATTAGACGCCACCGTTTTTGCCACACGCATTGCTCCCGCCTTGAACATTACCGTTCGTTTCGTAGGGGAAGAACCGACGGACAAAACCACTTTGGCATACAATCAGTCCATGAAAGAAGTATTTTCCAATAACGGAATCGAATTAAAGGTCATTCCCCGCGAGCAAAAAGGAAATCAGGTCGTCAGCGCTTCTTCCGTCCGCAAAGCTCTCGCCGAAGATGATTGGGAAACCGTTTACCGCATGGTTCCGAAAACCACGCTGGTTTATCTCCAAAGCGATGCAGGAAAAGAGATCATCCGTAAAATAAAAATGGCGGAAGCTTTTAAAAAAATGGATGAACAGGAAAAGAATAAAAAGAATTCCGAAGATTCCGGAGAAAAAAGAAAATAAAGAATAAGGAAATATAAAAATTCCCGATTCAAAGGGAATTTTTATATTTCTTGTGTTCACCTGTTCCGAAAATATCTCACTTTTAAAACGATTACGGGAGAATTTTTATGAGAATATTGATAGAATTATTTCTTGTTTTTTTCAAAATAGGAGCCGTTACCTTCGGCGGCGGTTATGCCATGCTTCCTATTCTGCAAAAAGAAGTGGTGGAAAATAAAAAATGGGGTACTGATGAAGAATTGATGGACTATTTTGCCATCGGCCAATGCACCCCCGGTATGATCGCCGTCAACGTCGCCACTTTCATCGGTTACAAATTGAGCGGTATCAGCGGCGGTATCCTTGCCACATTGGGTATCATCACCCCTTCTATCATTATCATTACCCTCATTGCTCTGTTTCT
>URAA01000099.1 GCA_900545785.1 uncultured Dialister sp.
CCGATGCCTTATAAAGTAAAAAATAGGTAAAATTGTAAATTTTTAATAAAAAGTCTAATCAAAAAATGATTATGATATAATTTTGATAAGGGGAGTTTTAAAACTCCGATTGATATTCTGCAGGATAAGGAGGAACGCATGGGAAAGAGACTTTTTAAAGTATTGACGGCGGTGGCTGCCTTGGCATTGACGGCTTATCTGGTGCCGAAGAAAAATCCGGAGGCCTCACAAAGACCGGTTCCTTTGGGAGAAAGTTTGTCCTATTTATCGGAAAAAAGCGGTGAGAACAGTGAACCGATTCCGCTTTATTACTATCGTCCCTCTGCTTTTGATGAAACGAGGCCCGTTGTTATCGCATTTCACGGCTTCGGAAGAAAAGGGGAAGAGTTCCGCAAAGAGCTCGAGTCTTTTGCGGATGAGAATAATATAATGATTGTCTGTCCCGAATTTTCAAAGAAAAAATATCCCGGTGCCCGTTGTTACCAAGAAGGTAATGTATCGGACAAGGACGGAACGGGCGGACATATTCATCCGAAAGACGAATGGATTTTTTCCGCGGCGGACAGAATCGTGGAAGAAGTGAAAAGAAGAGTCATGATGAAAGGAAAGATCATCGTATTCGGCCATTCCGCGGGGGGACAGTTCCTCCAGAGAAGAAGCCTTCTTTCCGGCCCTGCCAAAGAAGATGTGACGGCGATTGCCAATGCAGGGTGGTTTACCATGATCGACAGAAATGTTCCTTACCCCTACGGCATAGCAGATATTGAAATCAGCGATAAAGAATTGGCAAAAGTGTTTGCAAAACCGCTCATTTTCTTTGTCGGCAGCGCTGACGTGAAAAGGGATTATCCTTTCAGAGATACGGAGGAAGCGGATGCACAGGGCCTGACCCGCAAGGAAAGAGGAGAAAATTACTACCGCAAATCCAAAGAAAAAGCGGAAGAAATGAAAACACCTTTCCGCTGGAAATTGGAAACCGTAGACGGCGCAGCCCACGAAGAAGTTAAAATGGCGAAAGCGGCGATCCGATATATATTGAATCAATAAGAGCATGAAAAAAGCACTGCCCGCAGTCACGGACAGTGCTTTTCGTTTTCTTAAAATGCTGCTTTGATGGCGCCGTTGTATCTCTTTTCAATAAATTCTTTCGATTCTTTGCTTGTGAGTGCTTTCATCAATTTTTTGATTTCCGGTCTGTTTTCATCTCCCGCGCGGACAGCGACGATGTTTGCATAGGGGGAATCGGCACTTTCCGTGAAGAGAGCATCTTTCGGATTCAGTTTTGCTTCCAGAGCGAAATTGATGTTGATGACGGAAATATCCGTATCTTCCAAGGAACGGGGGAGCTGGGGAGCTTCCAATTCGGAGAATTGAAGATCTTTCGGATTTTCTGCGATATCCTGCGGTGTTGCCGTGATGGGAGCGCCGTCACGAAGTTTGATCAGTCCTGCCGACTGGAGAACCAGAAGAGCGCGGCCGCCGTTGGTGGGATCGTTCGGAATGGCTACCCGGGCATGATCGGGGAGATCTTTCAGATCCTTTATTTTAGAGGAAAAGACGGACATCGGTTCCAGATGGACAGCGCCGGCGGAAACCAGTTTCAGGCCTCTTGATTCGGTAAATTCATCAAGATACGGCTTATGCTGGAAATAGTTGGCATCCAAGTTTTTGTCGTTCAATGCCAGATTGGGCTGTACATAATCGGTGAATTCCACGAGTTCCACATTGACGCCGTCTTTGGCAAGCTGATCTTTGAGAGCGCCTAAAATTTCAGCATGGGGAACGGGGGAAACGCCGACCTTGATGGTGGTTGCCTTTTCGGCACTGCCTGCTCCGGCAGCGGGCTTTTTATCACTGCCGCAACCTGCCACGATACCTGCTGCGGCAAGAGCCGCTAAAGAAATGAGAATAGTTTTTTTGATTTGCATGGGAAAACCTCCTGTTAAAATAAAAAAATCTTCCGCCCGTAAGGGACGAAAGATCGTGTTACCACCCAATTTTATTTATATGTCGCCATATAAACCTTTATAAGTACGAAGGCATCTGCCCTGATACTCTCGCTCTGTAACGGGAGCACCCGGACTGCTTAATGATTCGGCATATCAGGCTCAAAGACCATGTTCGACGAAACTCTGCGGACTCCTTCTCACCTGCCGGAGCTCTCTTTGCCGTTCCTTCCGTTTACTCTTCTTCTCATTGCCTATGTGTAAGTTGTGCTTACTATATCATGATCGTTTGAAATATGCAAGACTGTTTTTTAAAAAAATCAAAAAAATTTTTATCTTTTTCAGTCCGTCCGTTGCTTTTCAAAAATAAAACGTGCCGAGACGGACAGAAAGGGCTCACCAGTCGATCCAAGTGAGGGCTTTTTCCAGCTCGTAGAAAGATTTCCCGTCCCAGAGGATATCTTCCGTGAGGCGGTTCAGACAGTCATCGCCGTCTTCCGATTCATAATTGTAGACCAGCTCCATGAAATCTTCGAAAGGTTCCTTCGTCCAGCGGTATTTTTCCACACTGATCCGGTACGTATGGCGTTCCGGATGATAAACGAGGCCCGAGAAACGGTAGACATATCCTTTATGCCTGACCGATGCATGGCCTATGGTGAGGTAGTCAATAAATTCGTCTGCGTCTCCGCCTGTCATAAATCCTCCTTGTAATGGTACATTTCCTTTATTATACTATATTTTATAAAAACAGATGAGACCATAGAATTAAAATGGTTTATTGAAATATTTCTTTGTGCTATAATAATGTAATTGTAAACAGACTGAGTTGTCCATTCTGAGGACCAACTATAAAAAACAGGAGGAAGTATGAAAAAAGCAATTATACTGTCCAGCGGCGGTGTAGACTCGACGACCTGTCTTTCCGTGGCTGTAGATGAACTGGGAGCGGAGAATGTCAGCACTGCTTCTATTTTTTATGGGCAGAAACATGAAAAAGAATTGGAAGCGGCAAGGAAAGTGGCGGACTATTACGGAGTGAAGCATTATGAATACGATTTGTCTCAAATCATGAAATATTCAAACAGCTCCCTTTTAAAAAATTCGTCAAAAGAAATAGAGCATAAAAGCTATGCCGACCAGATAGAAGAAAAAGGAGAAGGAAAAGTATCCACCTACGTCCCCTTCAGAAACGGCCTGATGCTTTCCGTGGCGGCAGCTCTTGCGGCAAGTATTTATGAAGACGAAGAAACGGATATCTATATCGGCGCTCATGCCGATGATGCCGCGGGCGAAGCTTATGCGGACTGTTCCGAACCTTTTTTGAAAGCCATGGGCGATGCGATTTCCATCGGCACTTACGGAAAAGTTCATCTCCGGTTTCCTTTTGCGGACAAAAACAAGGCGGCTGTCGTAGCGACGGGGTTGAAATTAAAAACCCCTTACGAACTGACTTGGAGCTGCTATGAAGGCGGAGAAGAACCTTGCGGCACCTGTGCCACCTGCATCGACAGAAAAAGAGCATTTGCTCTGAACGGAGTGGAAGATCCGGCCCTGAAAAAGGGATAATTTACAGATAAAAAATATTTTCTAAAGAAATTTTTCCCGAAAATAGGGAAAATCAGTGAACAGATAAAGGAGTCATTATGTATACGGTAACCAAAAGAATGGAAGTCAGCGGCGCCCATTTTTTAAAACTTGATTATGAAAGCAAATGCTGCTCACTCCACGGCCATAACTGGATCGTCACCGTCACGGTCCGAAGCGAAACGTTGGATAAGAACGGAATGGTGGTGGATTTTACCAAAATCAAAGATGTGGTAAACCGCTTCGATCATGCCTGCGTGAATGATGTCATGGGAGATATCAACCCCACTGCAGAAAATATGGCGAAATGGATCTGCGATCATATCCCCTGCTGCATCCGTGTGTCCGTGCAGGAAACGGAAGGAAACGTGGCGACTTATGAAAAATAAATTTCCTTTATCGGAAATATTCGACAGTATTGACGGCGAAGGAAAAAGAACGGGGTATATGGTGATCTTCGTCCGTTTTGCCGGCTGCAATCTGCGCTGCACCTACTGCGATACCGCTTATGCCCTGAAAGAGTCGGATGCGGAAGAATTTCTTTCCGAAGAAGAAATCTTGGAACGGATTCATTCCTACCCGTGGAAAAAGATCACTTTTACCGGAGGAGAACCTCTTTTGCAGCCGCTTTCGCATCTTTGCGATATCCTGTCCGAAGAAGGATATGAAGTGAATATAGAAACGAACGGCGCCGTTCCGCTTTTGGAAAAACGACCGAAAAATATTTTTTATACGATGGACTATAAATGCTCCGGCAGCGGAATGAAACAATTCATGAGAATTTCCAATTTTAAAGAACTCCGCAAAGGAGATGTGCTGAAATTTGTCGTCGGCGATGAAAAAGATTTGGATGAAGCGAGAGAAATCATCACTTCATGGCATGACGGAGAGAAGCCGAAATTTTATGTAAGCCCCGTTTGGGGAAAAATTCAGCCGAGAAAACTCGTCGAATATATAAGAAAGTATGAGATGACCGATGCAGCCGTCCAGCTGCAGCTACATAAAATCATCTGGGATCCTGACAAGAGAGGCGTCTGATATGGATTTAAAAAAACTGGAAGAAGCGGCCCGCCTGATTATAGAGGCCATAGGAGAAGATTCGCAGCGGGAAGGGCTTCTGGAAACACCGAAACGTTTTGCCGATATGATGGCGGAACAGATGGCATATGCCGCCGTATCTAACGATGATATTGCAGAAGAATTCAATAAAACATTTGAATCACCGGAAAGTAATATGGTGGTGGTCAAAGATATTTCCCTCTTTTCCCATTGCGAGCATCATATCGCTTTGATGTACCATATGCATGCCGCCGTCGGATATATTCCGAAAGGGCGTGTGATCGGCCTCTCAAAAATAGCACGCCTTGCCGATGCCGTTTCCCGCCGTCTTCAGATACAGGAACGGATCGGGACGGATATACGGGACATCATGACGAAAATCACGGGAACGGAAGATGTCATCGTCTTTCTCGAAGGAGAACATTCCTGCATGACCGCCCGGGGGATCAAGAAACCCGGCGCATTGACGAGGACCGTCGCTGCAGGAGGACGGTTTAAAGACGATACGGCACTGAGAAATGAATTTTTGGCTCTCATAAAATAATAATGTGTAAAAATATCCGGCGGAAAAAATAATCGCCCGAGTGCAAGCGGCGAAGGGGAGATCCTCTTTGCCACTTCTTTTTAAATATGATATATTGAAGACAACCCATAGTGTGGTGCTTAACTGAAA
>URAA01000100.1 GCA_900545785.1 uncultured Dialister sp.
TTCCCTACACGACGCTCTTCCGATCTCGGCGAGGGGAATATTTCCTCCTGCCAGCTTTTTCTGTTTTTCCGGCAACTCTTCGGGATGTTTCATATACCATTCATAGAGCATGACCACCACGTCATGGCCTCTCTGCCTGTCGGGAATCAGCGCCTGTGACAAATACACTTCGTCAAACATGAACTGACGGAATTCCAAGAGCGTTTCGTCTCCTTCACGGCTCATTTGAATGCTGTCTTTGTCCATGGAATTTGCCACCAGATCTTCCACCATGGCGGTGATCATCGACGAATGGGTAACGCCCAGCACTTTTCTTATCTTATCGGGGATTTGATTTGCCGAAATCAGTCCCATATTTTCCGCATCATCATAGTCATGGCAAAGATAAGCGATGCGATCGGCGTATTTGATAAGGCTTCCTTCGAGTGTATGGGCTTTGAGCGATCCCGAATGATTGAGAATGCCGTCCCGCACTTCTTTTGTGAGGTTCAGCCCTTTTCCGTCATTTTCCAAAGAGTCGACGATGCGCAGGCTCTGCTCGTTATGCTCAAAATGACCGCAGGCATCACGGAGAGCCTGCTCTCCCACATGGCCGAAAGGGGTATGGCCCAGATCATGGCCCATGGCGATGGCTTCCACCAGATCTTCATTGAGGCGGAGCGCTCTTGCCATGGTTCGTCCGATTTGCGCCACTTCCAGCGTGTGAGTCATGCGGGTGCGGTAATGATCCCCTTGGGGGGCAATATAGACCTGTGTCTTATGTTTCAGCCGGCGGAAAGAATTGCTGTGCAAAATGCGGTCCCGATCTCTCTGGAAAGGCGTCCGCAGGGGATCTTCCTCTTCGGGCCTCATCCTTTTTGCTTCATCCGCAAAAGATGCTTTTTCACTCAGTATTTTTCTTTCCACTTCTTCGTAACGCTCACGAATCGTCATCTTCTCACTCCCTTCTGACTTTATTGTACCATGAAATAAATCAGCCCGTACTTGCTATGAAATTTTGCACCGCTTCCACATAGGCGCTTCTGTCCGTTCCGAGTTCCATCGTATGGCCCGCTTCGGGGAAAAGGACGAGTCTTTTATTCCTGCTCCCTGCAGCATCAAAAAGTTCTTCCGCCACTTTCGCAGGGACGAGGCTGTCTTTCTCCCCGTGAAGAAATAAGACGGGAGAAGTCATCTTTTTGGCGCTGTCCAAAGGATCGATATCGGAGAGCCATTTCCCTTCATTTCCGTAAAGAGTCACCTGAAAGAAAGGATAAAGAAGATCCATCATATCGACCAGCATCGGATCTCCCGTGAATGCGGACAATTTATCTTCTCCCAATTTCATGAGATTTCCGTAAGAGCTGTCCGCCACATAAAATGCGACTTCTTTCCCTTTTTCCGTGCCGCCGTAAATGAGCGCCAATGCGGCACCGAGAGAAACGCCGTGGATGCCTTCTTTGGAAGCGGGCGTTCTTTCATGAATCCACGAACGCCATGCATCGATATCATCCGTTTCATGAATGCCCCAGCTTGTTTGATCGCCGCCGCTTTCACCGTGGCCGCGAAGATCAATCATCAGCACGTGGAAACCCATATTTCTGTAAATTTCCGCATAAGGGAGCATCATGGAGCGGTTCTGATAAAGGCCGTGAAGAAGAATGACCGTGTCCGCCTCTCTTCGGCTGTCTTCTATATACGTACCGTGAAGCTCCGTCCCGTCTTTCGAGCGGATTGTGACGGGCTGCCAACCGTTCCGCCGCTCCTCTTCATGAATGGCAGAAAGCCTGCCTCTGTTGTCGGCAATGCCCAAAATGCGATCCCACGGGGCATGAAAAAGGCGGTCATAAGCTATATGGGCGGCATAAAAGCCGAGCACCGTCGATAGCAGAATGACCGCAACAAGACAAAGCTTGATTCCTTTCCAAATGAATTTCAAAATATCTCCTTTTCCTCAGGCGGGATGAGTTCTCAAATGAAGCCAGACCGACGCTCCTGCCGCAAAGAAAGCAAATGCGGTCAGCCAGAAAACGGAAGCAAATCCGAGCGCCATGGCAAGGAAGCCGCTGCAGACGGGACCTGCCACGTTTCCGATGAGGGACACGCCGGAAACGACACCGAAAACGATGCTCCTCTTATCGGCGGGAACGGACTGAGCGATATAAGTATTGGCGATGGGCATGATGAATCCCATTCCGAAACCCGTAGCGGCGCGGAAAAAGCCGAGTCCCCAGATATTCGGCATGAGATACTGCATGATAAAGGTAAATCCTGCGAAAAAAATCGAACCGATGAGCAATTTTTTCATCGGAACATGGGCGGTGACATTTCCCACCGACAGAGAGCAGAGAGCACTCACACCGCCGGCAAGGAAAATAATGATCCCCACAATGGTGGCGATCATATCGGAATTACCGCCGATCATGTCCCTGATATAAAGAGGAAGGACGGGGCCGATGCCGGTGATCCCGAAATTACAAAGAAATTGCAGGATGATCATGATGCGGATCAAAGGAATCCCTGCAAAATATTTCAATTCTTTCCATGCGGACTCCTTCTTTTCCTCCGTTTTTATCCTGATATCGGGCATGTACAACCGAGTGCCGATAAGGCATAAGACGGAAAGGACGCCGAAGAAAAGGAAGGGCATACGGTACCCGAAAGTATCTGCCACGAGACCGCCTAAGAGAGGGCCGAACATGATCCCCATGACAAGGGCGGCTTGGAAATAGCCGAGCATCCGCGACGTTTCTTCTTCAGGGGTCACCATGGTGACGACGGAAAGCCCGATGGGAACAAATCCGCCGAAAAGACCTTGGAATATACGCAAGACGAGAATCTGCCACGGCGCCGTCGCGACACCGCAGAGAAAAACGGTCAGCATAACTGTAACGAGAACGATGGTCATGACAGTTTTCGGGCCTCTCTTTGCGGACTGGACCGACCAGAAAGGAGCACTGAAAGCGATCATGAAGGGGGTGACTCCGGAAATGAGGCCTGCCCAGAACGCCGCCTCTCCGCTGTCGTGTATACCGAGTTCACCCAGATAAAGAGGGAGAAATGCCAGCACGCCGATCATGGCAATTCCCGAACCGATCTGAATGGCGCACATCAAATAGACGATGCGTTTCCAATTTTCCTGTACTGTCATTATTGTCACCTCTTTTATAAAAAATTTAAACCCGATTATCAATCGAGCACTTACAGTTATAATGGAAATATAAAATAAAGTCAAATGCTTTTTTCTATTTCTTTTTTATATCTTTCAAGCATTCCTCGTTTTGCGGAAATATTTGTTATAATATAAAAGAAGATTAATCATTTCTAAGAGGAGGAAGATGATGAATTTTATTGAAATCAAACCGGAAGAAGCGCCGTTCAATCCTTTCAGTGACTGGAGCAAGTATGTCCTTGTCACCGCAGGGACGGTGGAAAAATGCAACACTCTTCTTGTCACCTGGGGCGCTTTCGGCGTCATGTGGAGGAGAAAAACCGCCACCGTCTATATCCGTCAGAGCCGTTACACAAAAACCATTTTAGACAGTCAGGACTATTTCACCCTTTCCTGCCTGCCTGAAGAATACAAGCCGCAGATGAGCTATATGGGAAGACATTCGGGACGGGACGAAGACAAATATAAAAATTCCGGCCTTCACCCCGTCGATCTGGACGGCGCTGCCGCCATCGAAGAAGCGGATCTTGTCTTCGTCTGCCGAAAAATTTACACCCATGAAATGACGGAAGATCATTACACCGATCACGATGTCTACGAAGATCACAACAGCGGAAGGATGGCAGGAAACAATCACAGTCTTTACATGGGAGAAATCGTAAAAGTCTATCAGAAGCAAAAAGACTGAGAGGGAAATGATATACCCCGTTCGTTAAAGAAGAAATAAAAAGAGGCTTTCTGCCTGAACTGTGGCAGTGAGCCTCTTTTGTCATATGCCCGTCGGAGCGGCGGTGAATCTCCTTACCCTGATGATCATTCTTTTTTAATTTTCTGCCCTCGGCAGCCTCTTTGATTGTTTGAGAGCCTTTTTGGGAGCCTATGGATCTCTTTCAGGGATTTTCTTTTCCGCCGCTTTTTAATCAGGTCTCCCCTATCTTGTTCAAGATGCCGGAAAATTCGACAGATACAGGAAATAAAGAGTTCTTCCTTTTTATGGCAACAAAAAAGACCTCTTTCGAGGTCTTTTTTATCCTGTCGGTTCTATTAGAACTTGTAGTTCAGGGATACTGCCCAGGTGTCTTCAGCTGTAGCATCATCATCATCTGCATCTACGGAGAATGCATATTCACCGTGGAGGTATACGTTCTTAGCCAGTGTTACATCAGCCAGAGCGTTCCAGTAGGTCATGTTGTTAACTGCAGTCTGTTTGAATACATCAAGTACGTCGGTGTTGTATCCTGAGCCGCCGAAGAATACATTTTTATCAACATCATTGTAAACTACGTCGATAGCAAAGGTGCCCGGTTTCTTCAGATCCATCTTGCCGAAGCCGATACCTGCGTTCCATGCCTGATCATAGTCGTCAGCATCGCTGTTCTTCCAGTATTCGCCGAATACGCGGATCTGATCGCCCAACGGAATAGTGAGGCCTGCGCCGTAGATTTCAGCATCTTTTCCTTCTTTCATTGTCAGGTAGTTCAGGTCCAGTTTGAAGCCGTCAAAGTTTGCTTTACCTTTTGCATAGAATGCATCTTTGTTTGCATAACTACCTGCATTGAACTGGCCGTAGCCTGCGATAACTGCAAATTTGCCGAGACCGAACTGTACCTGTGCACCGTCGAAGCCTTTGGAGCTGCCATAGAGCCAGCCGCCCTGGTTACCGAAGTTGTTGCCGTAACGGCCGAGGGTTACTGCTGCTGCATCGCCGAACTGATGTTTTACGTTGAGAACGTCCATAACTGTGTCAGCAGAATCTTTGTCTTTGAAGTTCATTTCGCTGGTGAGACGGCCGTTAACGGTGGTGCTTTCGTTAACCTGTGCTTTTACGCTGATTCTCATACGGCCGTTCCAAGAGTCCTGAGCTTCACCATTTTCAAGGGTGTTGTCTTTGGACTGGTAACGCATACGAGCATCGCCGGACCAGTAGAGGTTGCCGACTTTCTTTTCCAATTTGGAAACGCGAACGCCCAGGTTAGCGAGTTCGTCAGCGTATTCGCCTGCGAGTCTTTCCAGAGTAGCTCTCTGTTCAGCGTTCAGCTGATCTTCACGAGCCATGAGACGAGCGATGA
>URAA01000101.1 GCA_900545785.1 uncultured Dialister sp.
TTCCGATCTGAAAAACTTGTTACTTTTCCTTTTATATATCCAATCATTATTAACTCCCCAATAATTTTTTATGTTCCATACGGTAAACAGCAGTCAATGCAATGGCCAACGCATCGGCGGCATCATCAGGATTGATTTTTTTTGTGATTTTCATCAGCCGCATGATCATTTCTATCACTTGTTTTTTCTCTGCCCTTCCGTAACCAGCAATTTGCTGCTTCACTTGAAGAGGCGTTATATCCACCACCGGCAAGTTCCGCCTGTATCCGGCAAGGAGAATGACCCCCCGCGCTTCTGCAACAGCGATTCCCGTTGTAATATTGGTATTAAAATACAGCGATTCCACTCCCATAAACTGGGGGCGATAGGTCTCTATCAATTCAGAGACGCCTTCATAAATGATATTAAGCCGTTCTAAGGGCGTTTGTTCTTTAAATGTTTCTATTACCCCGTAATTGACGGGAATAATTTGGTTTCCGTTTTTTTCAACAACTCCGAAACCGCAGCGTCCGGTTCCCGGATCAATGCCTAATGCACGCATTTTCATCTCCCCATATAAAATTCTTTTTAATTATAGCATAGAAAAGCTTTTCTCTCTTATTTTCTTGACTCAGTCTCTATATATTTAACCTGCTTCTGAAAATAAAATGGAATCATATTATCTGAGTAAAATTTATAAATAAGATCAGTGAATAAAATACTCCGCCAAATATAAAATAAACTGAAATTTTAAACAAAGAAAAAATCCCGATAATCAATTCTATCGGGATTTCCATATGGTGCCGGAGGTGGGACTTGAACCCACACGATATTGCTATCGGCAGATTTTGAGTCTGCTGCGTCTGCCATTCCGCCACTCCGGCATATGCTGACGGGAATTATATTATCATAAGTGCGGCCTGTCAGTCAACAAAAGTTTTACCTATTTTTTCAACATTCTTTAAATTATCGATATCGGTTTGATTCCATTGGAGAGGTGTTATCGTGATAAAACCGTTTCTGGCCCAATAAACATCGGTCTCTTCCTTTTCTCCTCCCACCGGTTTGCCGCTCATAATAAATTCCATGTCTTCTTTTTTATCGGTCTCCCCGATAATGACATTTGTATAATGCTGCAATCCCAAAGGTGCAGTTTTGATATGATTTCCGTCTATTTTATCCGGTTTCATCAGAGGAATATTCAGATTTAATATTCCCTTATAGTGATGATTTACAAAATAAGTTTCCACTACTTCTTTTGTAAATTCTGCCGCTTTGGAAAGAAAGGCTACATCTTCCGTTGTTTCTGCAGAAACCGCAAGAGAAGGTATCCCCGCAAAAATTCCTTCCATGGCACCTGCTACCGTCCCGCTGTAAAGACAGTCACTTCCGGTATTAAATCCGTTATTGATTCCGGAAACAATCAGATCGGGCTTATCCTTTGCAAGCCAATATTCAAGAGCCAGTTTGCAGCAGTCTCCGGTTGTCCCCGACAAAGAATAAACCGCTATATTTTCTCCGTAGCTTCTCTGTTTTTTCAAATGCAATTTTTTTCTTAAAGATAGTGATGCGGAGCAGGAACTCATTTCCGTTTCCGGTGCAATTACCGTAATTCTTGCAATTTCGGATAAACTGAGTGCCAAAAGATGAATTCCTTTTGAAGAAAATCCGTCATCATTCGTCATAAATATGTGCATTTATTCAATTTCCTTTTTTCTGGTTAAAAAGGCATCTTCAAACTGAATACTTCTTGTATGCAACGTATGTACCCATTTCTTGTCGTGTCGATGAATCCACCCGAGAAAAGTTACCGGTATCCATGAATACATAAATATAGGATAAACAAGCCAATAAAGATAAACTTTCAGAGGGACTTCAATTTGTAAAAGAACCACCAGCGGCAAAATATATTGGATAAATCCCAAAGTACTCCAGAATTGTCTCGGCACCAGTGCATCATTGTAAAGAATAACCGTAAAACATGGATAAAACATGTTTATATAAGTCATTATCAAATAAAAGGCCGACAGAAGAAGGAAGTAGTTTTGCAGGAGCTGCATAATTCCGTCCAATATGACAATATTGCGCTTTTTGAATCCTTCTTTTAAAAGAATAGGTATATATCGTTCCGAGCAATCAAATTGCCCTTGCGCCCACCGTTTTCTTTGATTCCACGACGCCATAAAGGTCAGAGGCTTTTCATCATAAATAATTGCATCATGAACCCAGCAGGTACGAATCCCGTGAGAAAGGCATTTCATGGAAAATTCCATATCTTCCGTCAGACAGTCACAGCCCCAGCCGAATTCTTTTACGACATCTGCAGAGATGCACATGCCTGTTCCGCCGAGACATGAAGAAAGCCCTATATTGTATTTTCCCAGATGCCATAGATGATTTACCGTCCAAAATGCAATGGCAAATGTGCCCGACACCCATGTATCTACCGGATTTTTAGCAGAAAGATATCCTTGCAAAACTTTTTGCCCTTTTAAAAGTCTTGTATTCATCACCGACAAAAAATCCAGATGAACTAAATTATCTGCGTCAAAAACGCAAAAAGCATCATAATTTCTTCCTGTTTCAAATATTTTGGGAAAGGCCCAATCCATTGCATAACCCTTGCCGGCAAGTTCCTTATTAAAGCGTTCCAGCACATAAACACCATGCTTCCTTGCCAATTCAGCAGTCTTATCACTGCAATTATCCGCAACGACATAGGTGTCATATAATTCTTTAGGGTACTTTAAAAGACTCAGATTGTTCAGCAGATCTCCCAGCACCATTTCTTCATTATGCGCCGGTATTATAAGTGCAAATTTATTTTTCGGTTCAGCTAATTTCTTATCTTTTCTATGCCACATGCCAAACAAAGCAATGACTGTGTAATAAACGGTAAACCACGCCACAATCAATTGCACGGGAAGCATGAGGATATCCAAAGGATAATTCATTTTACATCTCTTCCTCAGTTATATTTTTTCTACGTAATCTGCGAGATTTTCTCTTTCGATTCAGATAAGTATTTATCATGCCGAACATGATATAAGCGGCACAGAGAGCAGCCGCCCAGACAGGCCAATATATGGCTGTGGAAATAATAAAAAATCCGAGACAAATCAAGAGTGCCGACAGATGCAATCGGTCTGCACTGGCTCCTTTATTATCCGGATAGTGAACTTCGCTTACCATCAGGAATGCCAGCACAAGAACAAATATCACGGCCAGCCAGTTCCATATTTTTACACCCGACAAAACATAGCAGGCAATAATAACACCTACCGTCGGGCAGGGTAATCCTTCAAAATAACCATGAACATTGTTCACTTTTACATTAAAGCGAGCAAGGCGGAAAGCGCAGAGTGTTCCTAAAAGGGCGCAAGCAATAACCCCGAGAATCCCCAGTTCTTTCAGCTGATAAGAATACATCAGGGCTCCTGCGGCTATACCGAAAGAGATATCATCGGAAAGAGAATCCAATTCCACTCCCATGGGACCTGCCGTATGCAATGCACGCGCTACGCGGCCGTCTAAAGCATCGGCTATCATGGCTATTAAAATGAAGATTGCAGCGAGATGGTATTCTCCGGAAATAGACATCATAACGGATAATCCGCCAAAGAGGGCATTAGCTGCCGTCACACCGTTAGCTATCCATGATTTATTCATTTTCATTTAAGCCTCCCCACAATCGTTAATCCTCCGCGAACAGTATCTCCCTTTTTTACATAAATATCAACATTTCCCGGTATATATAATTCTGTACAGGATCCGAATTTAATCATCCCGTAAAGCTCTCCTTTTTTCAGTGAATCTCCCAAATTTTTCCAAGATACGACACGGCGCGCCAAAATACCGGCGATCAAAATAACTAAAATATTTCTGTGTTTTCCTTCGATACCTATCGCTTCTCTCTCATTTTCAAATCCCACATCTTTTTTATAAGCAGGTAAAAATTTCCCCTGCGTATAAGATTGATATTTGATGACCCCTTCCATGGGAGAGCGGTTGCAGTGTACATCAAATATGGAAAGAAATATGGTGACCTTATGACATTTTACACCTAAATACATGTCCTCTTCCACATTATCGGAGACATCGACCACGGTACCGTCGGCAGGGGAAACAATGGTATCTTCTCCGGAAGGGATTTTATCATTCCTTGGAGGACACCGAAAAAAATAAGTAAAATAACAGGCCAGTACAAAGGGGATAACCGCCAATTTCATCATATCAAAATATCCGAGCAACACGGCTGCCGCTATAGATATCAGAATGAAAGGATATCCCTCCTGCAATATAATCGGTTTTTTTAACATAAGCGATCTTTATTTTCCTTTTTCCATTTTTTGACGGCAAGCATAAAATTCGGCAATGCCGTCATTCTCACAATACGACGGGGCTGCAGCCAGAGCCGGTAAGCCCACTCCAATCTGTTTTTTTGAAACCATAAAGGAGCTCTTTTTAAATTCCCCGACATGACATCAAACACGCCGCCCACTCCTACAGCCATTGCGGATCCCAGCTCATCTTTGTGCTTCCACAGCCATTTTTCCTGTTTCGGCACTCCCATTCCGCAAAGCAAAATCTTCGTGTGATTCTCTCTTATGTCTCTGATAATGCGTTTCTCTTCCTCTTCGTCAAAATAACCGTCATGACAGCCGGCTAAAGGAAACGCCCCTTCTTTTTCCACAAATTTCTGCACTGCTTTTTTCGCCACACCCGGAGCACCGCCCAAAAAATAAACCGGCCATTTCTCCTGTACCGCCAATTTCAAAAGTTCTTCCGCATAATCGGCGCCGGTCACTCTTTCGGGAAAAGGGTAACCTAAAGTTTCTCCTGCCCAAAGCACGCCTGCTCCGTCGGGAACCACAAGAGTACAGTGATTCAATATGTCAAAAAGTTCTTTGTCTTTTTGTGCAAGCATGATCATTTCCGCATTAGCTGTCGCCACTATATTCGTTGTTTCCGATTCAATCATTTTGCGTGCATATTCCAAAGCTTCTTTCATCGTCACCGCATATACACGAATCCCCATGATTGAATGAGAAGTATATGTATTCTCCATAATTATATCATCAGGCACTTTATTTTGCCGTTTCCTGTCAAAATTCCAAAGACATCTCCTGCCGTTCCGC
>URAA01000102.1 GCA_900545785.1 uncultured Dialister sp.
GGAGTTCAGACGTGTGCTCTTCCGATCTAAAATAATGGATGCATATTTTCATATTGATGAAAATGCTTTGAAAAATACAAGTAAGGAATCAAAGAAAGAGGGGAACTAAATGGCGAAAATTATTTCTGTGCTTTCAGGAAAAGGTGGTGTAGGAAAGACACTGATCACCGGTGCAATCGGAATAAAATTAGCGCGAGACGGGAAAAGGGTTCTTTTGATTGATGGGGATATGGGGCTTAGAAATCTTGATTTGATTTTTGGAATAGAAAATGATTGTTTTTATAATATTTGGGATCTGGCACAAGGACGATGCTTTGCCGGAGATGCAGTTATAAATATTGATAAGAATATTGATTTTCTGGCTGCCGCACAAAGTGAAACATGGGAAGACATATTTCCTGCGGCTATAGATACCGTCATCGAAGATATCGGACATCAATATGATTATATTTTGCTGGATTGCCCCGCCGGATTGGGGAACGGGATTACTTTTGCAGCCAATATTTCAGAGCTTGCCATCATTATTGTTGCTGCTTCATGGGCTTCGAAGCGAAGTGCGGAAAAAATATATTCATTTCTACCGTCGAAACTTTCTTCTTTTATGGTGTTAAATCAGTTCAGTGAACATGACAATACACAGATAAGTTTTTCTACAATGATGAAAACGGTTGATGAAGAACTGTTCGGAGGTGTCATTCCATATTCTATGGAAGCCGATCGATTAGGGCACAAAGGGCATTTGCAGGATTATGAGAAATCCGGTGCGTTTGGAGAGGCCCTTACCTGTGTGATCAATACCGTATTGCATAATAGAGAATATCCGATGACAAAGTGGGAAAGTATTCTTCATTTGGCAAATAAAGAAAATAAACTTCCCAAGGAAAAATCGTTAAATTCTTATAAAGACAGGAAAGATATGTGGGACAATCGGCGCATGGCATACAAATGGCGTCGCAGGAGATAGAAAATATGGATGTAATACGTTATTGGAGAAGAATAGACAGTACCCTTTTTTTAACGATAGCAGGACTAAGCATTCTATGTTTGATGATTATAGGCAGTGCTACTCATGCAAATGTTACTGATTATCCGGGGCAATATGATTTTGTACTGAAGCAAGCGGCTTTTTTGCTCGTAGGAATCTTGGTTGCCGCACTTTCCATGAAATATGATTATCGGATTCTTTATAAATGGGCACCTGCTTTATTTATAATTAATGCATTACTTTTATTAATTGTAAAATTTGCGGGTACAAGTGCAATGGGAGCGCAAAGGTGGATACATATCGGTCCGTTTACGTTGCAGCCTTCAGAATTCGCAAAATTATTTATGATTATTTGTTTAGCAAGACTGTTATCAAATCGAAAACATGAATATACCACATGGGGGAGTTTACTACCTGTGGCTGCCATGATGATTATTCCGACGATTTTGATTTTCATACAACCTGATTTGGGAACAAGTCTGGTTTTTGCGGCAATTACTTTCGGAATGCTTTATATCTGCGGTCTGCGCATGAAAATGGTAAAGCAGGCACTGATCGGATTGGTTGTCATCTTCCCGTTACTTTGGTTTTTTGTATTGCAAGATTACCAAAAAATGCGTCTCATGGTTTTATTTAACCCGAATATAGATCCTTTCGGTTCCGGATATCATGTGATTCAATCCAAAATATCTATCGGTAGCGGAGGTTTTATCGGGCAAGGTTTATTTTCCGGCACACAGAGCCAGTTAAATTTTTTACCGGAGAATCACACCGATTTCATTTTTTCCGTTATAGGCGAAGAGTTGGGATTTGTCGGTTCGCTTTTTGTTCTCTTTCTCTATTTTTTATTATTATATCGTTCACTCCTGATTTCCCGTTCAGCTGATGATTCCTTTGGAAGTTTGCTGGCTTGCGGCATATTTTCTATGTGGCTGTTTCAAATTTTTATTAATGTAGGAATGACTTTGGGGATCATGCCGGTTACCGGGATACCTTTGCCGTTCATGAGTTATGGAGGGAGCGCGTTGCTCATGAATTTGCTATGTGTCGGTATTTTAATGAATATTTATCTTCGTCGAAAAAAATTAATGTTTGATTAGGAGTTTATTTATGAATTGCGTTCAAATTGATCCCGTCCAATTGATGCATATCCAGAAGCCGGCACGTTATATCGGCGGTGAATGGAACAGCGTCGTTAAGGATCATGATTCTATAGATGTAAAAGTTGCTTTGGCATTTCCCGATGTTTATGAAGTTGCCATGAGTCATTTGGGGTTAAAAATCATATATAGTGTCATTAATAAAAGAAGTGATGCTTTGGCAGAGCGTGTTTATGCTCCTTGGGTAGACATGGAAGCGATGATGCGTGAAAAAAATATTCCATTGTTCTCCTTAGAAAATAAGTGTCCTGTCAAAGATTTTGATGTGCTCGGTTTTACAATGCCCTATGAAATGAGTTATACCAATATACTCAATATGATTGACCTTTCGGGAATTCCCGTTCAGGCAAAAGACAGGACGAATGAAGATCCTTTAGTTGTATGCGGAGGCCCCTGTGTTTATAACGCTGAACCCATGTGCGATTTTATTGATGTATTTTTCATCGGTGAATCGGAAAACGCTGTTGAGGAAATGGTCGAGATTATTAAATTATGGAAAGGGGAGGGAAAACCGGGGGGAAGAAAAGAACTTATTAAAAGAATGGCAACAATACGAGGTTGTTATGCACCTTCTCTATATACACCTTCCTACTATGACAACGGCCTGTTCAGAGCCTTAAAACCGACAGCATCGGATGTGCAGTTTCCTATTGTAAAAAGAGTGATCAAAGATGTTGATCATGTTCAAATAGATGATAAACCGATTCTTCCTCATATAGAAATTGTTCATGACAGAGCAGTTCTTGAAATGTTTCGCGGTTGCAGCCGAGGATGTCGGTTTTGCCAAGCCGGAATGATTTATCGGCCGGTAAGAGAAAAAAGTGAATCAAAATTGCAGGAAATTGCAGATACATTGATAAAAAATACGGGGTACAATGAGATATCGTTGATGTCCTTATCTTCTGCCGACTATTCAAAGCTGCCTGAACTTGTCGATCATTTATTAGAAAAGTTTAAAGAACGCCGCATCAGTGTAAGCCTGCCTTCTTTACGTGTCGACAGCTTTTCGATTGACATAGCAAAAAAAGTGCAGCAAGTCAGAAAAAGCGGGTTGACTTTGGCACCTGAAGCCGGTACACAGCGTCTTCGGGATGTTATCAATAAAGGCGTAACGGAAGAAGATATCATGAGTGCCTGCAGCAATGCTTTTAAAAGCGGCTGGAATAAAGTTAAATTATATTTTATGATGGGTCTTCCTACTGAAACTGATGAGGATTTAAAAGGGATTGCCGATTTAGCGATTCGTATCAAAAGAATGTATCATGAAATCAGAGGACGAAATGATTGCCGAATTACTGTCAGCGTTTCCAGTTTTGTGCCGAAACCGTTTACTCCTTTTCAATGGATGTCTCAGTGTACAGTGAAAGAAATTGAAAGGAAACAACAATACTTAAAAGAATTATTTAAGGATAAACATATCAAATATGCTTATCATGATGCGAAAACAGGATATTTGGAAGCTGTCCTTGCCAGAGGTGATAGAAAAATCGGAAAGGTAATTTATACAGCTTGGCAAAAGGGCTGTACTTATGACAGTTGGACGGAATTCTTTAACTATGATCGCTGGATGGCTGCTTTTGAAGAATGCGGAATAGATCCCGATTCTTATGCTAACAGGGCAAGGGATGAATATGAACCGGAACCGTGGGATCATATTGATTGCGGAGTTACGAAAGATTTCTTAAGAAAAGAATGGAAAATGGCGCAAAAAGGAATTTTGACGCAAGACTGTCGTCATTTTCCGTGTAACGGTTGTGCGGTTTGCCCGGTTTTGGATGTTAAATTAATTGATTATATGGAGGATATATCCCGTGAAAAGGCTGTTTTTGTCTATAAGCAAGGGAGATGAACTCCGTTTTCTCGGGCATCTTGACCTGCTTCGAACCATGGAAAGAGCGGTTGTTCGATCCGGAATACCTGTTTTATATTCGGAAGGATTCAATCCGCATATGAAACTTTCTTTTGATGCAGCACTGGGGGTAGGCGTCAGTGCAGATCCGCTATATATGGAAATGCGCTTGGAAAAAGATATCTCCTGTGAAGAAGTAAAGGACAGATTATCTCCGGAATTGCCCAAAGGAATCCTGATTCATAACATAAAAGAAGTATCGATGAGTGTTGAGAAACCGGTCACATTTCTTAATGAAGATGTTTATGAATTGGAAGGACCTTTGGCAGACGGGAAAGATATTTCATCGGCACAGGGAAATATAGCTAAATTTAATGGACTATCTTCTTTTATTTATGAAAGAGTAACTCCTAAAAAAGTCAGGAAAATGGATGTAAAACCCATGATTATTTCTCCTATGAAGCTCAAAATAGAAGATAACAGGGCGTATTTATCTTTTTCTCTGATACGTTCTCAAAACGGAAGTGTTCAGCCGAAAGACATTTGGAAACTTTTGTCGGAATCTTTTGATCTTCCTTGGACGCCGGATGAGTTCATTTGCTCAAGAACAGGGACTTATCGTTTTGAAAACGGTAAAAGAAAAACTCCTTTTTCGGAAGATGTTTTGTGATGTATAAAGAGATATTTTGATTTTGTTTATATTGTTATGGGAGTTGTAATGAAACGCATCCTTCTATCGTCCAATCAAGAGGAAATCATTTTGGCAGTTATCCGAAATGGAATTTTATATGATTTACATATAGAACGTCCGGATAATATGGATCTGGTAGGCCGCATTTACAAAGGTGTCGTAAAGAATGTGGTTCCTTCCGTAAAAGGTGTGTTTATTGATATCGGCATCGGGCAAAATGCTTTTCTGCGGACGAAAGATTTACTTAATCAAAGAGAAATTCCTACCGAGGGAAGTTCTGTATTGGTGCAGGTCATCAAAGACAGTACGGAAATGAAAGGTCCGTTAGTCACAGAAAAAATAAGTATTGCCGGAACTTATTCGGTAACTCTTGAAGGAATTAATTATATCGGTGTTTCAAAGAAGATCGACG
>URAA01000103.1 GCA_900545785.1 uncultured Dialister sp.
CTGGAGTTCAGACGTGTGCTCTTCCGATCTTGTATCACTATGTATGTGAATAATATTCTGATGGAGCACATGTCCCATACAGAAAATCAAACTCTTGGTGTTGATGATTTAACGGCTTTACAATCTTTTCTCGAAAAAGATTTGGATTTCATGTTTGATTCCATTTCCAAAACAGACAACAAAGAGCTTATTTTTGTTTCAGACGAATTGGGAATGGGCATTGTCCCTGCAAGTGCAATGAGTCGAATATATCGGGATTTAGTAGGTTTGGCAAATCAATATGTTGCCAAGAAATCCGAACAGGTATATCTTTCGGTTGCAGGGATTACAATAGAGCTCAAAAGTAGAGGAGTGGAGCTATAATGGGGAAAATTGCAAAAAAGATCATGTTTCAGGGAACCAGTTCTCACGTGGGAAAAAGCATTTTAACAACTGCTTTTTGCCGAATTTTAACACAAGACGGATATAACACGGCACCGTTTAAAGCACAAAATATGGCTTTAAATTCTTATGTGACACGGTCGGGGGGAGAAATCGGCCGTTCTACCGTAGCACAAGCAGAAGCGGCAGGAGCTGATCCCATTGTGCAAATGAATCCAGTATTATTAAAACCTACCGGAAATTCTTGCTCACAAGTTATTTTATTGGGAAAATCTGTAGGTAATTACAGCGCTTCCGATTATCAAAATAAATACAGCCAGCAAGCATGGGCTTCCGTCAAAGAGAGTCTGGCCTATATGGAAACTCATTATGATGCACTTGTCATTGAAGGCGCGGGCAGCCCTGCAGAAGTCAATTTAAAGAAGAATGATATCGTCAATATGAGAATTGCAAAAGAATGCCAATCTCCCGTATTTTTAATTGCCGATATCGATAGGGGCGGTGCTTTAGCTTCCATAGTAGGTACTTTGGAACTTTTAGATCCGGAAGAACGGGAATTGGTAAAAGGACTTGTTATTAATAAATTCAGGGGAGATATCACTCTTCTCGAACCGGCACTGACATTCTTAGAAGAACGCACAGGAATTCCTGTTTTAGGCGTAATACCTTATCTGGATAAATTGGGGATTGATGACGAAGATTCAGTATCATTGCAAGATATGCCTAAAGATACGATCATGAAAGATATTCATATCGCGGTGATACAAACTCCGAAAATTTCCAACTTCACAGACTTTGATGCTTTCACTCATGAACCGGACGTTAATGTCCGATTTGTACAGCAAGGTGATTTAATCGGAAATCCGGATCTTATTATTCTTCCGGGAAGCAAAAATACAACAGAAGATTTGTTATATTTGAAACGCCACGGTTATGCTCGGGAGATTCAAGAGTTCGCAGAAAAGGGAACCCCTGTGATAGGTATCTGCGGCGGTTATCAGATGCTTGGAGAAAAAGTCCGTGATCCGCTTCATGTAGAAAGCAGCAATGATGAGGTGGAAGGACTCGATCTTTTGCCGTACATTACAACCATGCAAGGTGAAAAAAATACATATCAGGTGGAATTTAATTGTAAAAATTTGCCCTTCCTTGATATGAATTATTCGGGAATCGGCCTTAAGGGCTATGAAATACATATGGGAGAAACCGTATTAACCGGTTCCGCTCAAGGGTTATTCCATATTGTTCGCCGCAGTAATGAAACCGTGGATGTACAAGATGGATTTATCAATGATGAACATCATGTCTTCGGGACATATTGCCACGGCATATTTGATAATGATGATTTACGGCGTTCTATCATTAATGCACTGAGAAAAAGAAAAGGTCTGGAACCTTTTGACGTTCAATTTAAATATCGCCAATATAAAGAATCGGAATTTGATCGTTTGGCTTCTACCGTACGAAAACATTTTGACATGAAAAAATTTTATGAAATTTTGGAGCGTCAATAATTGGAAGCAATTTTTTATGCATTAATTCCGGTTTACGCACTGATTATTGATGCGATTTATGGCGATCCCCGTTCTGACTGGCACCCGGTTGTTCTTATCGGCCGGGTTATCACATTTTGGGAATCTGAATTATATCCGTCGATAAAAACGACTGAGCATAATATGTTTCTTCGCGGGTGTGTCGTAATGTGCTTGGTGTTTTTTACTGTAGGGATGATTGCGGGTATTTTGATTTATCTGGCGAAAGCCGGAGGATTACCGCTGTATATAACAGTAAGTTCCATCATTGTATATTTCACGATTACGCCGAGAGCATTAGCCCGTGATGGTTTGGAAATTTATCACCTTCTGAAAGAGGGAAATATGGTATCTGCCCGCAGCCGGCTGTCATGGATCGTGGGACGTGATACGGATAACCTTGATGAAAGCGAAATTGCGCGGGGAACAATTGAGACCATTGCAGAAAATACAACAGACGGCATTATTTCACCCTTATTTTATTTTCTCTTTTTAGGCCCTTTGGGAGCTGTACTCTATCGAGCAGGAAATACGATGGATTCCATGTTGGGATATAAAAATGATAAATATCTCTTTTTTGGAAGAGCAGCTGCCCGGGTTGATGATATTCTAAATTATATCCCTGCACGAATTACCTATCTTCTATTTATTACAGCTGCCTTTATTTTGAGATTGGACTGGAAAAATGCTGCTCATACGGGACTTCGTGATGCGCCGAAACATCCCAGTCCCAACGGGGGATATGCGGAAGCAACGGCAGCCGGATCCATGCATATTCGTCTCGGCGGATATAATTATTATGAAGGAAAACCGGAATTTCGAGAATATATGGGAGATCCCGATAAGATTTTAAAGGCAGAACATATTAAAACATCTATCAAGCTGATGTATGTGGCAACCATTGTTTTTGTTCTTGCGGAATCTTTGATTTTGATGGTTTGGTGATTTCATGAAAAGCTTTTTAGTAGGACTGCAATTCCTTACTCGGCTCCATTTTTCTACACAAACAGAATGGCAGGAAAAGGATTTCGGGGAAAGCGTCAAATGGTTTCCTGTGATAGGATGGATTGTCGGAATCTTCCTATGTCTGATTTATCTCTTGATGAAACCTTTAAATACTCCGATTCTTACCGGATTTTTTCTTGTAATTGCAGAATTATTTATAACAGGAGGAACCCTTGCAGACGGGCTGATGGATTCGTCGGACGGCCTTTTTTCAGGAAGAAGTAAAGAACGCATTCTTGAGATTATGAAAGACAGCTTGGTCGGCTCTTTTGGAATATTATCTATTCTGATCCTGGTTTTGCTGAAAACTTTTTCATTAGCTTCCGCCATGGAAGGTAATATGTATCTTATCCTTGCGGCAATGCCTATAATAGGCCGTTTAAATTTAGTATTCAGCGTCTGTGAATATCCTTATGCAAGGCCATATGGATTTGGCAAAGCATTTGCAACATATCATTCTGATTATGCCGTAATCTTTGCGCTTATAACAGCTGTTCTGCCCTTTTTTTATTTTGGATTTGATTATTTGATATTATTGGGATCAGGTATATTGATTGGATTATATTTGAATCGATGGATCGTAAAAAAAATCGGCGGTACAACCGGAGATACTTACGGATTTGTAACAGAAATTACGGAAGCACTTATTGCTTTATTATTTGTTTTTTTAGTTAAAGGTAACTTATGGCATATTTAATAACTTCTCCCGGTTCATGCGGAGAATTCATTCAGGGATATGCAAAAGGTTCATCCTTTATGGTGACCTGTCCTATTAATCGCTATTCCTATGCATTAAGCGGGTTTGATGGTCCCGGTGATACTTTGCCGCCAAAGGCTCAAAAGGCTGTCCGATTGACGCTTAATTATTTACATCATGAAAGCGACGAAATTGCCATAAAATTAAAGTCTTATATTCCCCGCGGAAAAGGAATGGCTTCCAGTACGGCGGATATCAGTGCAGTCTGTCAGGCGGCCGCAATGAGTGTAGGCAAACGTTTATCCAATCAGGAAATAGCTGAAATAGCATTGTCTATCGAACCCAGTGATGCTACTTTTTTTGACGGAATTATTGAATTTGATTATCGGGAAGGAAAGATTATTCGTGAAATCGGAAAATCACCGGATATGCAAATTTTAATCTATGATTGCGGCGGTGAAATTGATACGATGATTTTTAATTCAAGAAATGATTTGATAAAACTGCAAAAAAGCAATGAAGCCGATATTGTAAAAGCGATGGATCTTTTCCGAAAAGGAATCAAAACAAATTCTTTAGATTTGATAGGGGAGGCAACGACCATCAGTGCTTTTGCCAATCAAAAAATTCTTTATAAAAATCAATTGAACGATTTCTATGAAAAGGGAATGCTTCTCGGTGGAAAAGGTGTTATTTGCGCTCACAGCGGAACAGTACTGGGACTGATTTTACCTATGGAAATATCTGCTGAAAAAGTAAGAGATGCTTTGTACGATTTTCACCTGAACATAACATATTTGGATACCGTCCGTGCAGTAAACGAGGGTATGCGTATTACGGAGTGCAGCGACAATGAGTTTAACCGAAAGTAGACATGGCGGAGATATATTCGGCATGTCGTCAGAAGAACAGAATAAAACTCTGGATTTCAGTATTAATATTAACCCTTTAGGTTTATCTCCAATGGGCAAGCGAGAATTATTTCAATTTATTGAAACGGATATTCTGCGCTATCCCGATATAAAATGCAGAGAACTTATAAAAGCTCTGTCTAACAGATATGACATGAAAGAAGATTGTATTTCTGTCGGAAACGGTGCAACGGAATTGATGTATATGCTTCTTCGTGTATTGAAACCAAAACAGGTTTATATACCTGCACCGGGATTTAGCGAATATAGATTGTCAGCCGAGTCGGTTGGTGCGGATATTATAGAATTCTTTTTGCTGCCGAATGATAATTTTTCCATTCCTGTAAAAGAATTTGTTCCTAAAATAAAAAGTAACTCTGTTATATTTTTGGGAAATCCGAATAATCCCGACGGACAATGCTTATCTGAAGAAGTATTTTCTGCAATTATGGAAACAGCCGCCGAAAGAAACAGTTTTGTAATTATAGATGAATCTTTTATTGATTTTTTAGGAGATCCATACTCTTATCGCC
>URAA01000104.1 GCA_900545785.1 uncultured Dialister sp.
AACACGGAAGAAGAAGTGGATTATTTCTTGGAAAAGTTAAAAGATGTACGTAAAGTAATGGGGTATGATGATTAATGGATTTACAGCAGCTGTATACAGATCTGATTTTGGAATATAATCGGGATAAAACAAATAAAAGGAAATTAGAGAAACCGACGATTCATGAACACGGACATAATCCGAGCTGCGGTGATGATATCGAAGTAGAGGCAGAGATCGAAAAAGGAATCATTACAGATCTGGCTTATACGGGAAACGGTTGTGCGATCAGCCAGGCATCGACGGCTATGATGTCCGAACTTTTGCAGGGGAAAACGGTGGAGGAAGCGTTGCGCCTTTGCCGTCTGTTCCTCGGAATGATTCGGGGAGATGTCACCGATGAAAGCAAGCTGGAAGAATTGGAAGCCGCGGTTACGCTGAAAGATATTTCTAAAATGCCTGTCCGGGTGAAATGTGCCACCTTGGGCTGGCATACGGTGGAAGTAGCTTTGGAAAAAGCAGAAAAGGCACTTTCCGGCAAATAAAAAGACCGGCGGTATTTCAGAAAATATCATCATTTTACAAAAAATATAAAGGTTAAAGACAGGAAAAAGCTCCGGACCGGAGAAAAAGGTTCGGAGCTTTATTTTGCGGGTTTATAAAAGTTCGATGGAGTCATAAACGGGGGAAACAATAAACTTTCCTTCCTTATCGATAAGGCCCCATTTACCGTCCGTTTTGACGGCGGCTCTGCCGTGATTGAATGCGGTTACATCGGATATTCTTTTGGTGAAAGTCAATGCTTCTTTTCCTGTTTCATCCAAGTAGATCCAGCCCTTCTCATTTTTTACGGGAATCAATCCGTCACCATAGCTGCCTACGGCGGTGTAAACGGGGTCTGTTATATAATGTCCGTTTTTATCAAGGATTCCCCATTTGTTGTTTTCTTTATAGGCAGTAAAACCATTTCCTATATATTCCAGTTTGTCATACATGAAAGAAGTCAGTTCCTTTCCGTCGGTCATGGAAAGAAGGCCCCAGTTTTTATCTTCGTCTTTGGCAAGAAGAATATCTGCCTCCGTTTCGGGGATGAGGGTACGATAAATGGTATGAACCGTATATTTTCCCGTCAGATCCATCCAGCCGTAACGCTCTTTGTTATAGATTAAAATACCTTTCTCCGTTACGGGAAATACCTGATCATTGGATATATTGGCAATGACTTTCCCGTCATGATCGATATATCCTCGTTTTACTCGGACGGAAGAAGTCACATCTTCATAGGGATAATATTGGAACAAGGGGAATCCGAAACCCCAGCCCCAATCGAAAGGACTGTAATATCTGTGGGAACGGTGGAACCAATGGCCCCAGCCGATACTTATGGAAATGGGAAATCCCCGACGGGGAGTTTCTTTCACTTCGTCTTCCCGAATTTCTGCAATACCGTTTTCAAAAGGGAAAATTCGGTCATAGTCTGCCATGAAAGCAATGGTGCCGTCCGGCTTGGCATAACCTTTTCCGTCCACGGTACGCACGCCGGCAAGTCCTTCGCTGAAGGGAGTCAGAACTTCTTTAAATTGCGGTTCTGCCAATATTTTTCCTGTATTATCGATGAATCCCCACAGTTTATTTCTTTCCTGTACGGCCGTTATATGCTCTTTGAACTCGGGATGGACATTCTTATAGATAAAGGGAATGACCACATCTCCCGATTGATTGATAAATCCCCATTTGTCCTCTTTATTTTGTACTGCAAGAAGCCCGTCGGAATAAACGGGGCCGGTACTTTGATAAACGGGAGTTACTACATAATTTCCCTTTTGATCGATAACACCCCATTTATTATCTGCTTTGACGGCGGCAAGGCCGTCAGAAAAGAAACGGGCTTCCTGATAAACGGGAGGAATTTCTTTTCCGTCGGCATGGACATATCCGTATTTATCATTTACTTTTACGATGGCGCTGCCGTTTTCAAAATCAGAAACGGAATCATAGACGGCAGGAGTCAAAGCGGTACCGTCGGCACTGTAAAATCTGATTTTTTTATTTTTATCTTTAACGGCAAGTTTGCCTTCTTTCCAAATGGAACGGTTTTCATAGGAGACGGGAACGATTTCTTTTCCCGCCCGGTTGTAAAATCCTCTTTCTTTTTTCAGTGAAACTTCAATCAGATCAGCTCTTCCGGGATAACCGGAGAGATCCATGGTTTGCATTTCTTTTTCCGATAATGAAACAGCCGCTTTATCATAGGAAACAGGAATGATCATTTTCCCGTTTTCATCAATAGCGCCCCATTTGCCGTCTTTTTTTACGGCGGCGGCAAAAGAAATATTTGAAGAATCAGGCTCCGGGGAAACTGTATTCTCTCCGTAGACGGAGGCAGTTCCCAATAAAGAAAGCAATAAAAGGAAAATTTTAGTGTATTTCATAAACATCACCTCATGAAAGAATAACCAATCTTTACTTGTATTGTAGCATAGAAACGGCAAGTCATAAATAAAAATTGAATATAAGTCAAAAATTATTTTATGAAGAAGTAAAATTCAATATAAGATTTCTTTGACTTTTTTAAAAGCTGTTGGTAATATAATTGTATAATTAAAGCGATGAAGAAAAGGAGTACGCATGCACAGCGAGCCGGTGAGAGTGGGAGTCCGGCAATTATGCGGAAGGCGTTTCGGAGCTGCTGTCTGAAAAAAGTAGGACAGCCATCAAATGAAGGTGGGCATTCAGCCAATGAGGGTGGAACCGCGGATTTGAAATTCGTCCCTGCAACTTGTGTTGCGGGGATTTTTTATGTGGAGGAGGAAATATGACATTACAGCAAATGATTTTGGCACTCCAGAAATTCTGGTCGGCCCGGGGCTGTATTTTAGAGCAGTCTTATGATGTGGAAAAAGGAGCGGGGACCATGAATCCTGCTACATTTTTACGTACCATAGGACCGGAACCTTGGAATGTGGCTTATGTAGAACCGTCCCGCCGTCCCGATGACGGACGTTACGGCGACAATCCGAATCGTTTATACCAGCATCATCAGTTCCAAGTGATTATGAAACCGTCACCTGATGATATCCAAGAAACTTATTTGGAAAGTTTAAAAGAACTCGGCATCGATCCGGAAGAACATGATATCCGTTTCGTGGAAGATAACTGGGAGTCGCCTACACTGGGTGCATGGGGCATCGGCTGGGAAGTCTGGCTTGACGGCATGGAAATTACACAATTTACTTATTTCCAGCAGGTCGGCGGTATAGATGAACATCCCGTTTCCGTAGAAATCACTTACGGACTGGAACGTATTGCCATGTATATTCAGGAAAAAGACAATGTTTACGATTTGGAATGGACCGACGGTGTCACTTACGGCGATATCTGGCATGAAAACGAATATGAACAGTCAGTTTACAGCTATGATTTATCCGATCATGACATGTTGTTTAAACTTTTCGACATGTATGAAAAAGAAGCGACCCGGGTCATCAAGGCGGGATATGTACTTCCTGCTTACGACTATGTATTGAAATGTTCTCATACATTTAACCTGCTTGATGCAGGCGGAGCGATTTCCTTATCGGAGCGCACGGAATATATCGGACGGGTGAGAGCACTGGCCCGCCTTTGCGCCAAAGCATACTTGAAGAAAAGAGAAGAATTGGGATTTCCCATGCTGAAAGGAAGTGAACGAAAATGAGTAAAAATCTTCTTTTTGAAATCGGTACGGAAGAAATGCCGGCAAACATCATGTCCGATGTGGTAGAGCAGCTTCGTGAACTGGCAGATGAAAAATTTAAAGAAGCCCGCATTTCCTTTGAAAAAACAGATGTGTATGCGACGCCCCGCCGTTTGGCAGTGATCGTCACAAACGCAGCGGACGGTCAGCCCGATCAGGCGGTGAAAAAAAGAGGCCCGTCCATAAAGGCCGCATTTGATGAAAAGGGAAATCCCACAAAGGCTGCTTTGGGTTTTGCAAAAGGACAGCATATAGATCCGTCCGAGCTGGTGAAAGACGGTGAATATACTTGGGCGGAAGTGGTCAATCGGGGAAGAGCCGTAGAAGAAGTTCTTCCTGAACTTTTTATTTCCCTTATTACAGGTTTGAATTTTTCGAGAAGCATGAGATGGGCTGATGAAGAAGCTCATTTCATACGGCCCGTCCGTTGGCTTGTCGCTTTGGCGGGAGAAGAAATAATTCCTTTGGAATTTGCCCATGTAAAAAGCGGAAATATCAGTCGCGGACATCGTTTCCTCTGCAAAGAACCGGTTAAAATCACAAAACCGGAAGATTATAAAGAAATCATGAGAAAGGCTTTTGTCATCGTCGATCAGGATGAAAGAAGAGACATGATTGCTACGGGCCTGAAAAAAGTGGCAGATGAATTGAACGGGCAGGTTTGGCATAATGAGAGTCTGTTGGAAGAAATCAATTATCTTGTCGAATATCCGACACCTCTTTACGGAAGAATTGACGAAGATTTCCTGAAATTGCCGGTATGCGCCGTAGTCACTCCCATGAGAGATCATCAGCGCTATTATCCGGTCAGAAAAGAAGACGGATCGCTGCTGCCTTATTTCTTAACCGTCAGAAACGGCGGAGACCGAGCTATTCACAATGTACAGATCGGTAATGAAAGAGTACTTCGTGCCCGTCTGGACGATGCTAAATTTTTCTATGACGGGGATCGGAAGAAATCTTTGGAAGAGCACAGAGCAGATCTGAAGCGAATCAACTATCAGGAAGGCATGGGAAATATGGCGGATAAGGCAGATCGCCTTGTTGAGCTCGTCGAAGCCGTCGGCAGGGATTGGAATTTCTCGGAAGAAGAAATGTCCGATGCAAAACGGGCGGCATACCTGTCCAAATCGGATCTGGCGACCGGCATGGTAACGGAATTTACGGAACTTCAGGGAGAAATGGGAAGAGAATATGCACTCCTTGACGGTGAAAATCAAAGGGTAGCGGACGCGATTTTTGAGCAATATATGCCGAGGTTTGCCGGAGATATTCTGCCTTCCGATAATGTGGGCAGAGCACTTTCTTTGGCGGACAAACTGGATAATCTGG
>URAA01000105.1 GCA_900545785.1 uncultured Dialister sp.
GACGTGTGCTCTTCCGATCTAATGGCGGCAGGAAAATGCCATGTCATTACCGATCCGGCAGATATCGATCAATTTAAGGAAGGAGAAGTCCTCGTTACTGCCATGACATCTCCCGACTGGGTACCGGCGATGAGAAAAGCCGTTGCCATCGTGACCGATGCAGGCGGAATGACCTGCCATGCTTCCATTGTTTCCCGTGAACTCGGAATTCCCTGCGTGGTCGGAACAAAGAGCCGCAGTGCGGAAGCTACCAAAATTTTGACCTCCGGACAGGATATCACCGTCGATGCACAGAACGGTGTCGTTTATGACGGCGTTGTTGCTGATTTGGTAAAAACCGAAAAAACAGCTCCGCAGCAGGGACAGGTTGCGGCTGTTGCCGAATATTTCCCCCCGACGGGCACCGGGGTCCTCATGAACTTGGGAGATCCCGATTTGGCAGATAAATATGCATCTCTTCCTTGCGACGGCATCGGCCTGATGAGAGAAGAATTCATCTGGACCACTTTCATTCATGAACATCCGCTCCATTTGATCGAAACGGGACGTCCCGAAAAAGTAGTGGATATGCTGGCAGAAGGCATCAGCAAAGTTTGCCGTGCTTTGGCACCGAGACCGGTAGTTCTCCGTTTCTCCGATTTCAAATCGGGAGAATACAGAAACCTGAAAGGCGGAGATAAATATGAACCGGAAGAACCGGCAGATTTACTCGGCTGGAGAGGCGCTTCCCGTTACTATGATCCGAAATATACCGATGCTTTCCGTCTGGAACTCAAAGCAGTCAAAAAAGTTCGAGAAGAATTCGGACTGAAAAATCTGAACTGCATGATTCCTTTCTGCAGAACCGTTGATGAAGCTGAAAAAATAACGGCAATTATGAAAGAAGAAGGCTTGGAAAGAGGCCCGGACTTCAAATTGCTGCTCATGGCTGAAATTCCTTCCAATATTCTTTTGGCGGATCGTTTCAATAAGTTTGTAGACGGATATTCCATCGGTTCCAATGATCTGACCATGCTTATTCTGGGCTGCGACAGAAATAACGATACCGTGGCATCCCTTTTCGACGAACGCAATCTTGCCATCAAGAGAGCCATCCGTCATTTGATTAAAGTAGCGCATAAAGACGGAAAGACCGTTTCCATCTGCGGACAGGCACCGTCGGTATATCCCGACTTCACTGAATTTTTGGTAAAGAGCGGTATCGATTACGTATCGGTCAATCCGGACATGGTCAAGAGCACCAAATTGAACGTAGCCCGCATCGAACAGAGACTGATGCTGGATGCGGCAACCGGAAGAGGCCTCGTCGATCCGGAAGATTACGATTTATAAAAAAGAATCACAACGAAAGCTTTCCAAAAGAAGAAATGTTTTGCAACAGTGATTCTCGGAAGTTGATACGGATGACCGGGGTCTGCGGAAGATCCCGGTTTATCATAATGAGTCAGTACAGAAGAGAGGAAGATTTATATGCAGCTTACCAGCCGTCAGAAAGAAATCACGAAAATTGTTCGTGAAGACGGCCCGATTACAGGGGAAAAAATTGCAGAACGTCTTCATGTGACCAGAAGCGCACTTCGCGGTGATTTAGCTGTTTTGCTTTCCGGAGAAGTGATCGCCGCCCGCCGCAGACTGGGCTATTATTATTTAGGCGGAGGAGAAGATCCGGCAGCGGCGCAAATCAAGTCCTGCACGGCAGAAGACTGCATGTCCAGACCTGTTCTGGTCAGTGCGGACTCCAATGCATATGATGCGGCAGTCCTCCTTTTTACGGAAGATATCGGAACCCTTTTCGTCGGGAAAAAAGATGATATACAGGGTGTCGTTTCAAGGAAAGATCTTTTAAAAGCTGCCATGGGACGTGAAGATTTGGCAAAAGTTCCGATTTCCATGGTCATGACATCCCGCTCCAAAATGATTTACGGAGAACCGCAGGAAGATCTGGTATCCATTTCCCAAAAAATGATGGACTATGAAGTGGACTGCCTGCCGATCGGCACATTTAAAGAAGTGGACGGAGACAGGAAATTTGTCCTTGTCGGCCGTGTTTCCAAAACAAATATTACCCGTCTGTTCCTTGAACTGGGGAAAGGCGGAAGAGGATAAAAGATGAATAAATTACCGCAAATCTATGTCGTTTCCGATTCTTTGGGAGAAACGGCGGAAAGAGTGGCAAAAGCTGCCATCGGCCAATATGACGGCGATACGGAAATTCATCGTGTCCCCTTTATACGTCATAGAGAACAAATAGAAAAAATAATAGAAGAAGCGGCTTCGCAAGGCGCCGTCATCTGCCATACGCTGGTCAGCCCCGAATTGCGGGCGGATTTCGAAATGCTGGCAAAAGAAAAACATGTCAGGTATGTAGATATTTTAGGGCCCATGATGAATATGATCACTGAAGAATCGGGGCTTACGCCGCGAATGAAGCCGGGGATCATTCACCGTCTGGACGAAGAATATTTCAAAAAAGTGGAAGCCATCGAATTTGCCGTCCGTTATGATGACGGAAAAAATCCGGCAGGCTTCAAAAAAGCGGATATCGTTTTGATAGGCGTTTCCCGTACATCAAAAACACCGCTTTCCATGTACATGGCGCATAAGAAATTTAAAGTGGCGAATTTGCCGCTGGTACCGGAAGTGCAGCTGCCCCGTGAAATATTTGACGTTCCTCCCTATCGTCTGGTGGGACTCATTATCGACCCGTACAAACTGAATTCCATCCGCAGCGAAAGGATGAAAGCTCTCGGTTTTTCCGGCACTGCCAATTATACGGACATCGACCGTATAGAAGATGAACTGGCGTATGCAAAAGAAGTGATGAGACAGCTTCACTGCATGGTGATCGATGTGTCAAACAAAGCCATCGAAGAAACGGCAAACCGCATCATGGCAATGGTACAGAGAAATAAAGAAATTTACGGCGATAAGTATTAAAAAATTGCATCAAAAAAGGAAAGATCTCATAATGAAGTCTTTCCTTTTTTTGTTTTTCAGTCTTCAATATTCAGTTCTTTAAGAAGATCATTTACATGGGAAGCGGCTTTTACATTCCTGTATTCTTTTTCCAGATTTCCCGATTCATCAATGATGAAAGTGGAACGTTCGATACCCATATATTTCTTGCCGTACATGCTCTTTTCCTTCATGACGTCATAGAGTCGGCAGACCGTTTCATCCTCGTCGGAAAGAAGAGGAAAATTCAATTCATTCTTATCACGGAAATTGCAATGCTTTTTCACACTGTCCCGGCTGACACCGAGAATGATATAGCCTTTTTTCCGAAAAGCTTCCGAATGATTGCGGAAAGCTTGAGCTTCCAATGTGCAGCCGGAGGTATTGTCCTTCGGATAAAAATAAAGAATGACCTTCTGCCCCTTGTAATCGGAAAGAGAAATATCTTTGCCGCTGTCGGAAGGGAGCGTAAATTGCGGTGCCGCTTTTCCTATTTCAAGATTAGCCATAAAAACCTCCTCTGATATATTCAAAAATATAGATTAACTTTATTATAGTACGGATCGGCGGAACTGTAAATTTTATATCTTCCGATGATATAAAATCGCAATAAAAGATCAATAAAAAATAATTTATCATTTTTTTATTTTAGTGTTCACCGGGAGTAGACAAAAATGAAATAATTTTTTTAAAAATTCTCTTATTCATGAATTTTCACCTTTTTTTGAAAGATTTTGATGTCAAGAGGGGGTAAAAACAAAGAAAAGAGAAAAAAGAAAAGTTTTCAACAAAATGTTTATTCACAGGATTCACAGGGGGAGAAAGAAAAAATAAAGGCTCGGAAAAGCCTGTATAAAAGGGATAAGACCATTCTCAATACCATGAATGAGAAAAGTTATTCACAGTTATTCACAAGTAAATGTGTATATCTTAGGCGGACAGGGTGTAAAAAACGGCATAAAGAGCAATATTTCGATAATTATCGATACAAATTATCCACAGGGCTGTTTATATCTGTGAATAAAGCTGTGAAAAGTGTGAAAAACTATATATTTTACCGAGTTTTTACAAAAATAAAAGGATATGGCAAAACACAAGTTCGCTTTGAAAAAAATAAGGCAAACAGGGATATTACAAATAACTGACATAAGAAGAGTAAAGTTATAAAAAAGAAGCTTTATTTTTATTATCATTTAGACGGAATAAAAAGAGCGGGCATAAATGCATAAAAAGTATACAAAGAGAAAAAGTCGATTTTTGCTAAAAAAGTTGAAACAGTATAGAATATTGAAAGATATAGTTTTATCGAAATAATATAGAAAAGTGAAAATTTTGAGTGTAATTGAATAAAAGGAGATGTTGATCATAGAATTTCAATCATTTGATATCAAGGACAGAGACTACATCAACAGTTTTTTTAAAGTGCATCATTATGAAGGCATAGACTGTTCCTTCAATACTTTATTTCTCTGGCAGAAAGCCCATGATACGAAATGGGCGGTAGAAGATAATATTCTATTCATCCGCGCGGGAAAAGAGCAAACTTTTTTCATGCCCCCCTTTGCAGGAGAAGGAGCTTCTTTTGCAAGAGGTCTTGAAATCATTCATGAATGCCTTGAATCGGAAGGAAAACCGTTTATGCTGAAATCCGCTTCTCCCTGGGTGGTGGAACGGATCAAGGAAAATTGCCCCGATAAATATGATTTCATTCCCGACAGGGACAACTGGGAATATGTGTACCGCACGGAGGACATGATCAATCTTCCGGGGAAAAAATTCAGAATGAAAAAAAATCATCTGAACAGCTTTCTCCGCCAGTACGGCGACTATGAATATGAACCTATTACGACGGAAAATATGGAAGATGCGAGACAGGAAGTGGCGGACTGGTTTTTGCGCCACGGAAGCATAGAAGAGGAAGAAGAAGCGCTCCGCCTTTGCTTTGATAATTGGGACGCTCTCAAAATGAAAGGGGCGATCATCCGGATCTACGGAAAAGCGGAAGCATTCACCAACGGCGATCTGGTCAATCCGAATATGGCGCATATCTTCTTTGAAAAAGCAAATCCG
>URAA01000106.1 GCA_900545785.1 uncultured Dialister sp.
CTACACGACGCTCTTCCGATCTGGAGCCTTTCGTAACATAAAGACGGGACAGATGTCCCGTTTTCTTATAATAATCATCTGTATTGAAATATCGGGATCCGAACTCTTCGGCGAAAGCAGAATGCTTGAGAGATCGGATCTTCTCTTTATTTTAAAAAGGATATACAATTATATAATAAAAAACGGAGGTTATTATGGATCCGGGGATCATACTTTCTTTTATAGGGGCTACGGTTTTATTTACACTGGCACCGGGGCCGGATAATATGTATTTGACTGCCAAAAGCCTTTCCGTCGGTGCGAGAGCGGGTATTGCGCTGGCACTGGGGCTTTCTCTGGGACCTGCTTTTCATACGGTGCTTGTCATGGCAGGAGTTTCTGCTTTTATAAAGAATTCTCCCGAAGCTTTCAGACTGCTTACGGGACTGGGAATATGCTATCTTTTATTTTTGGCATGGAAGGCGTGGCGGGCGAAACCGCAGGCACAGGATTTTTCGGAAGAAGGAAATGATTTTTCTTTCTTTGCTCTTACCCGTCAGGGAATTTTGATGAATGTTCTCAATCCGAAAGTTCTTTTATTTTTTATGGCGCTTTTGCCGCAGTTTGTAAAATTGGAAAGTTCCCTCTCCCCGGCATGGCAGATCGGGATATTGGGAATCGTTTTTTCCATACAGTCCTTTATTGTATTTTCCCTGCTTGCCCTCGGGGCGTCAAAAATTCGGGGATACTTGTCTTCGGAGAAAAACTTTTTTGCCGTCATGCATAAAATAGAGGCGGTTGTTTTGGTTGTTATTGCATCGGGGCTGTTCTTCCTGTAAGATGATGGATGAAGAGAAAAGATTTCTTGTCGGAATGATCATATTGTGATAGAATCGAACCGGAGTCAAATATTCAGACTTACATTTCAGTTTACATAAAAGTTTTTAAGGTATGTACAGAGGAGGGCTTATGAAAAAATTAGCAGCAGTTTTAGCGGCAAGTTTGATTGCCTGCTCATGGATGTCCGCAAGTGCGGAAGATTCACGGCGGAGTGTTACGACCACGGGAAACGGGATCGTTACGACAAGAAATGATACGGCTGTTTTGAATCTGGTGGTGGAAACTTCATCGCCCGAAGCAAAACAGGCGATTCAGGATAATGCAAATATCATGACAAGGGTAAAACAGGCGGCTATAAATGCAGGCGCCAACCCGACAAAAATCGAAACGACGGATTACAATCTTTATCCCCTCAATGAATATGACAACAGAGGAAAAGTGGTTGCCCGGAAATATCAGGCGTCCAATATGATAAAACTGGTGGTGGATGACATTAAAAATACGGGCCGCGTAATGGATGCTGCCGTTTCCGCAGGGGCAAACCGTATCGATTCCATCAGATTCACCGTGAGAGATGCGGATAAATATAAGGATGAAGCGCTGAAGAGAGCTACAAAAGATGCGGAAAGAAAAGCGAAAATGATTGCCGCTTCTTTAGGAAAGAATGTAACCAATGTCATTGCGGTCAATGAAAATCATGTCAATGTATCACCCCGGTATATGATGAATGTGAAGATGGCTGCCGATTCGGGTATGGGAAATGCCACGACTCCCATGGAAGGCGGAGATGCATCGGTGGAAAGCAGCGTAACCATCGTTTTTGAAATCGGATAAGTTTGTAAGAGAGGGCGGAATATTTCGCTCTCTTTCTCTATCTGTCATTTGAAAGAAGGAGAATATGTTATGGAACAGGAAATGATCAACAAAGTCAAGGCGGTTGCAGAAGCTCCGAGCTGCTGCGATGAATTGAGAGAAGTTGCAAAAGAATGGCTCGATGCGGTCGGAACCGATAGAGAAAAGGAAATGGGAAAGAAACTCATCGCCGAATTGGAAGAAGATGTTTGCACCATCGATCAGGTGATCGCCCTCTTTGATTCGGAAGAAGGAAGAGAAATGTTCGGGAAAGAAACGGCCGCTTCTCTTCTTGCTCATGCGAAAGAAGTGAAAGCGAAGGGCGGAGAATGGTGTGACTGTCCTGCCTGCACGCCGGGCCGTTCCATTTTGGATCATAAAGAATTACTGTAACCGGCAGGACATCGGATATCCTAAGTTCATCGGTTGACGGCTCATCGGTGAGAAATAAATATTGCAATACAAAAGAGGGCTCTTTCGAACCCTCTTTTCCGTTTACCGGACAATTAAAATGTCTTTCAATTTTCTTTTTGGGACGTGATATTGTTTATTTTCATCTAAATAATAACGGACGTCGCCGCTTTCGGGAAGTTCTTCAATCGTACTGGTGTGATCGGGATAGCCGAGAGCTATGCCCAGCTTGGGAATCCACGTTTCCGGAATATCCAGAGTTTTTCTGATTTTTGCAAATTCCACATGGCCCATGATGCAGGAGCCGATTCCTCTCGAATAAGCATCGAGAGCGATATTTCTGGCAGCAATTCCCGTATCCATGTCGGACCAGGGGTTTCGGGTGCCTTCTTGGTAAAGAATAATAAATGCTGTCGGCTTTTCTCCTTCTTTCGGCCGGCCCTGTTCGGGAGGAAGAGCGCCGGCGAAATGGAAGAAAGGCTGTATCTGTTTGACCGAGTCCGGATTTTTGACGACAACATAACGGAGAATCTGGCCGTTCATGGCAGAGCTGACAATTCGTGCATTTTCCAAGATCCCTTTCAAATCTTTATCCGGAATAGGGGTCTGTTTAAAACGGCGGTAACTGCGGCAGCCGATGCAAAGTGATGTGAAATCCATGAAAACCTCCTTATGTAAGAGCAATAACTTCTATTTCGCAAAGAGCACCGAGGGGAAGTGCTTGTACGGCAACACAGCTTCGGGCCGGTTTTTCGGTGAAATAAGCGGCGTACACTTCGTTGAAAAGGGGAAAATCAGCCATGTCCGTCAAAAAGCAGGTGGTCTTTATGACATCTTTCATTGAGAGATCGGCTTTTTTCAAAACTGCTTCTATATTTTTGCAAACCTGCTCGGTCTGTCCCTTTATATCGGAAGCCATTATTTTTCCCTCTTCCGGCACGATTCCTATCTGACCGGAGAGATAGAGAAAACCGCCGCCCAGTTTTGCCTGCGAATAGGGGCCGACGGCTGCCGGTGCATGTTTCGTGTGAATGGTTTTCATACAAACTCCTCCTCTGTAAAATAGCTATATATACTATACCGCAAATAAAAAGAGATTGATAGAAAAAGATAATTGTCATCTTTACAGGTGAATGATATTCTAAGGAAAAGGGGGAAGTCCTATGTCATTTGAAAAGGTGAAGGCTTATTTTGAAACATTCGGTATGGCGGATCGGTGTATCGATCTGAAAAATTCCAGTGCCACTGTCGCTTTGGCAGCAAAAGCGCTTGGAACGGAAGAAGCAAGAATTGCCAAAACGATGTCTTTTTTGATGGAGGAAAAACCGATGATTGTCGTCGTGGCAGGAGATGCCCGTATAGATAATCACAAGTATAAAATGAAATTCGGAAAGAAAGCAAAAATGATCCCTCGGGAGGATTGCGAAAAATATACGGGCCATCCCCCGGGCGGTATATGTCCTTTTTGTCTGCCCGAAGGCGTACCGGTCTGTCTGGATATTTCTCTGAAACGTTTCGACATCGTCTATCCTGCGGCGGGAACCGATCACAGCGCGGTGAAACTATCTGTTGAAGAATTGGAAACATATTCCGGGGCAAAAGAATGGATCGATATCTGCAAAAATTGGAATGAAAAAGAGAAAAAATCTTGACAGGGAAGAAGGATAGTGATATTTTATGAATATTATTTATACAATTATATAAAGAGAACTCCTGCCACCGGGTGGGAGATGAAAGAGTTTTGAGATATCCCGTAGGTACGGCTTTTGCCGGGAGGATATTTCAAAACTCTTTTTTTTAAGGAGGTTTGAAGATTATGGAAAATCTGTATCAAATGGGTCTTCCCCTCATATGTGTGGTCGTTTCCGATGTTATTTATCAGATCTGTGCAAAAAAGATGTCATCTCATATCGATCCTTTGGCATCTCTGGGGATCACTTATCTGGTGAGTGCCGCCGTATGTGTTCTTTTGTATGAACTGCTCGGAGGCGATCATTTAATGAAAGAGCTCATGAATGTATCTTGGGCGGCTGTCGGAATAGGGCTTTCCGTGACGGGTCTCGAAGTAGGGACCGTGTCCATGTATAAAGCGGGGTGGGCGATGAATATAGGATTTATTTTCTATACGGCGCTCATCGTGGTATCTTTGATTGCCATCGGGATTCTTTTTTACGGAGAAATCGTTTCTTTTCGTTCTTTGTCGGGGATCGTCATTGCTTCGGCAGGCATGTTTTTAATTGTGAAAGGATAATTATGAATTTTTCATTTTGGTGGCCGCTTGCATTGGTCGTGCTCTCCGGTGTGAGTTATCAGGTAAGTGCAAAAGAATTGTCGGAAGGACTGCATTTTGCGGCGGCGTTGGTCATTACTTACTTAGTGGCATCGGCCTCCTCATTTGTGATTTATCTGCTGACGGGAAAAAAAGGGGAGCGCCTGAAAGGAATGATGTCTTTCAATCCGGCGGCGCTTATTTTGGGATTGACCATTGCTTTTATCGAGGTCGGAACACTTTATATGTATAAAGCGGGATGGACGGTCAACAGTTCCTTCATTGTCACCAATGCATTGGTCATTCTCGGTCTGATTCTGACAGGCGCCGTCCTGTACGGAGAAAAGCTGTCCAAGCGGCAGTCTTTGGGGATAGCCGTGTCTTTTCTCGGTATCTGCCTCATCATTTGGTAAGGAAAGAAAAAATGAAATGCGTTTCAAAAATATATTTGGATCGCATTTTTTTATTTATCAAAAAAATATAAAATTCGCTCAAACTTTATATCCGTTAAAGTAAATAATAAATGACAATCATGTATTGTAAACCTTGTATTTACAATACAGTTGTTATAAAATTGGAAATGTAAACTGGGTTGAGAATACAAATAAACAATGAGGTGATGGGATTGGTCTTGGAAGAGAGTAAGGAAACGGCGAGATCGGAAGAG
>URAA01000107.1 GCA_900545785.1 uncultured Dialister sp.
TTCCCATGATTGATTGCCATGTAAATAAACCAAGGGAGGCCGATAAGGGAAGCGAGAGGGATTCCCCAATACCATTTAAGAGCCATGATATTTTTAAAACTGAACTGATTGGAAAGTGCCAGCCACAGAAGAACAATCAGTGCGGGAAAACCGAATCCTATCGGTCCTTTTGCCAATAAGGCGACACCGCAGAATATGTAGGCGGGAATATATTCCTTTTTGAGAAAAGAAATAAGTGCCACGGTCAATGCAAAAGTAAGAGTCATATCGGTAACGGCACTTCTGGCAAGAATTATCATTTCCAGAGAAGCAGCACAAACAAAAGCCCCGATAAAGGCAGCTTTTTCTCCGATGAGAGTTCTTGAGGAAAGATATAAATAAACAGTGGTTGCAGCGCCCATAAGGGCAGAAGGAAATCGGGCCGCCCATGTGGAAATACCGAAAACAGAAAAAGAAACCGCTTCCATCCAGTAAAAAAGCGGCGGTTTGTCATACCAGAAATCGCCGTATATTCTTGGAGAAAGCCAGTCTCCGGTCAGCAGCATTTCTTTTGCCGTTTCTCCGTACACCGGTTCATCAGGATCAAGAAGCGGAAAGGTATCAGAAAACAAGCCATATAAAAAAAGAGAAAAAAAGAAAAGAAACAAAGTTTTTTTATTTTTCATGACGATGTGTTTTTTGCCAAAAATAGAAAATGAGCGCCATAATTCCTACGATTATAAAAGATATAACGGCAATTTCCAGTTTATAATCCAATAACAACATCCAATTTGCACCGAGGATATCGCCTACATATACAAGAAGAATTGTCCATGGTACGGTTCCTATGACGGTATAAATTGCAAATTGAGGGAGGGGATAGCGGGCAATTCCGGCAGGAAGGGAAATAAAAGTACGCACCCCGGGAAGAAGTCTTCCGGTCAGTACCGCAACTCCTCCATATTTTTCAAACCAATTTTTGGCGGCAGTCAGTTTTTTTGCACCGAGCCCGCCTTTGGAAGTATGCCTCAGCATAAGTTCCCTGCCGCCTTTGAGACCTATATAATAAGAAGCCAAAGATCCGACAAGGCCTGCAAAAGTGCCTATGACAACGGTGGGCCAAAAACTGAATATTTCCTGTGAAACAAGAAATCCGGCAAAACCGAGAACAATTTCACTGGGGATGGGAACGTTCATGTTTTCTAAAGCCATAGTGATGAAAAGTGCAAAATATCCCCATTCAATGAGAAAGTCAGTAATAATTTCCATACTCTTTCCTTCAGAACGAACTTATTGTTTATGAGTTCAATATACTTTTAAACTATATCATGGTAAAAAAATACGGTCAAATAAATGAATTTTCTGCATAATAATGTTTTGAACTATAAATAAAAATACTGTTAAAACCGAAAAAAACAAAGCCGGTGATATTGACATATATGCATATTATTGATAATATATGCATATAATTTATTTTTTATAAACGGAGATGAAAATTATGATAAATAAAAAGATGAAAGCTATGCTGGCGGCAACAGCGGTGACCGCCGTATTGGCAGTGGCAGGCTGCGGAGGAAGCGGAGATAAAGCAAAGGGAAGTGCAGGTGCTGAAAACGGTGTACCTCCCATCATTCGTGTAGGTGCGGAAACAACATTTCCTCCTTTTGAATTTACCGAAGGGGATAAATATGTAGGCTTCGATTTGGATTTGGCAGAAGCTGTCGTAAAGAAAATGGGAAGCAAGATGGAATTCAAGAGTCTCGGTTTCGATGCTCTGATTCCGGCAGTACAAAGCGGCCAGCTTGACCTGATTGCTTCCGGTTTTTCCGCCAATCCGGAAAGAGCCAAACAGGTGGCTTTCTCTGATGTATATTTCGATCAAAACGGGTATGTCATTATTGTAAATAAAGATAATGAAAATATAAAAGACTGGGCAGACTTGGAAGGTAAAAAGATAGGAGCCCAGGTCGGTACGGAACCGGTGAAAATGATCCAAGATGCCAAAGGTGAAGTGAAACAGCTGGATTCAAATTCCCAGGCATTCATGGAACTCAGAGCAAAGACTTTGGATGCTTTTGTTCTTGATCAGCCGGTAGCTATGTATTATCTGAAACAGGGCGGCGATAAAGACTTAAAAATCGTAGGTGCTCCCAAAACAGGAGTGGGTCTTGTCTTTGCCATGAAGAAAGATAATAAAGAGTTGCAGGCAGCTGTAAATAAAGCATTAAAGGAACTGAAAGACAGCGGCGAATATGACAAGATTTTTGCAAAATGGTTCGGCGAGGCAAAAAAATAAGAATCTGAAAAGACTTCTGCAGAGGCGGGAGTCTTTTTTTGTTCAATATGATATTTAAATTTATTTTTGATGTAACTATTGACATTACAACAAGTATGATATATAGTTAATGTAACAACAGTTATTACATCAAATTCCATAATGTAATAATTACTGTTACATTAAATTCCATAAGGAGGAAACAAAATGAATATTTCAATTTTCGGTAAGGGAAACATGGGTCAGGCTATCGGTAAAAATTTGGAGATGGCAGGAAATCAGGTAAAGTATTTAGGACATGAAACAGATGCGGAACTGGGAGATATTGTGGTCTTGGCAGTTCCCTATTCCGCCATAGACGGCATTCTGAAAAATTACGAAAATGCACTGAAAAATAAAATTGTGGTGGATATTACGAATCCCGTAGACTTTGATACTTTTGACAGACTGCTTGTTCCGTCGGACAGTTCCGTTGCGGCAGAAGTACAGAAAAAACTTCCGGAAAGTCAGGTTATCAAAGCTTTCAATACCAATTTTGCGGCTACGCTGAACACGGGAAAAGTAAACGGAGAAAGTCAGACCACTGTATTTATGGCATCCGATTTTGATGAAGCAAAGAACAAGCTGGCAGATGCACTGAAAGGAAGTCCCCTCGCCGTTATCGATGCCGGCAGTTTAAAGAGAGCTCGTGAAATGGAAGCTTTCGGATTTTTCCAAATGACTTTGGCGGCACGAGAAAAAATTACTTGGACCGGCGGTTTTTCTGTGGTAAAATAATTTATCTCAAATAATGAAATAAATTGTTTTCTACAGGAGAGGTCGATGCAGATTTCAAGCAGATTTACGATTGCTGTCCACATGCTTGCCTATATTGATATATACGGTCATAAACAAAAGGTGACGAGTGACGTTTTATCGGGAAGTATACAAGTAAATCCCGTCATTATAAGGAAATTGCTGTCTGCCCTCGGTACGGCGGATCTGATAGAGGTATCTCGCGGAAGCGGAGGGGCTTTGCTTTCACGAAAAGCGGCAGAAATTACTTTTTATGATATTTATCTTGCTGTAGAAGCCATTCATGAAACAGGATTGTTTCGTTTCCATGAACGACCCAATCCGAAATGTCCTGTCGGCTCAGTGATTCACAGTACGTTGGACGGTAAACTTTTACAAGTGCAGCAGGCAATGGAATCGGAAATGAAAAAAATAACATTGGCGGATGTGGTTGCCGCCATGAATATTGAGTCGTAAAAAAAGCCGTAAGAATGATCATTCTTACGGCTTTTATCATGTATGATACAATGTTTTTATCTGAGGCGGTAATATAAGGAGATAAGCGATGCGACTTGATAAATTCTTATCCGATATGAATAAAGGATCAAGGAAAGAATTAAAACGAAAAATAAAAAAAGGACTGGTTATGATAAACGGGCATATCTGCACCGATCCGGGGACGGAGGTCTCTGAAAAGGACGAAGTCATCTTAGAGGCGCTTCCCGTTCATTACCGCAGCTATGAATATTACATGATGAATAAACCGGACGGAGTCATTACTGCTACCGAGGACAGAAGGCAGGAAACGGTTTTTGATTTGCTCGGAGATGACAGGAGAAAAGATATATTTCCCGTCGGCCGCTTGGATAAAGATACGGTCGGACTCTTGCTTCTCACAAATGACGGAGATTTAAATCATCGCCTGCTTTCTCCAAGAAAACATGTAGAAAAAGAATATTATGCCCATATAGACGGAAAAGTGACGGAAGAGGACATCATTGCTTTTGCCGAAGGTTTGTTTATAGAAGAAGGCTTTACAGCCCTGCCGGCGAAATTGAAAATCCTCTCTTATAGAGAAACACCGATGAAAAGTGATTTTGAAGAATTAGAAAGAAGCAATGCGCCCAAATCCGGTTTGAAAAACGGAGTCAGTGAAATTTCGGTTATCGTGGAAGAAGGGAAATATCATCAAATCAAAAAAATGTTTCATAAGATAGGGAAGGAAGTTATTTATCTGAAAAGAATACGTTTCGGAAAAATATTTTTGGATGAAAATTTGAAAGAAGGGGAATGCCGCGCGCTGACTGAAGAAGAAATTAAATTGTTAAAAGAATAAAACCGCCTCCACAGAGGCGGTTCGAGACCGTCTTGAAAGACGGTTTTATTTTATCATCATATGAGAAGAGGCTTCCGCAATAAGAATTCCTGAAGAATCGGTAACGGAGCCTTCCATAATGACCAGAGGGCCCTTTCTTTTCACTTCTGTTCCTTTGATTTTAAGAGAAGTTCCGATTAATGCGGGATTTCGAAACCGAATGTCCAAACGGGCGGTATAAGCCGGTTTATGTTCATTCATGAAAATATAATTTCCCATGACTTCATCAAGAAGGGTGGAAATCAGACCGCCGTGCATCCGCCCGTCATAACTTTGATGTTCTTTACGAGGTGTGAAAAATGCAACCATGCCTTTATCAATTCGGTAGAAATGCAAATGAAGGCCTATCGGATTACGGCTTCCGCAGGCAAAACACATATCGTAAATTTCGTCGCTTTTCATTTCCTCCAAGGGTTGATTCTGTATTTTCTCTTCTTCCCGGAGTAATGTCATTTCATCATTATTCATAGGCTTCTCCTTTATTTATTTCATAGTTCATTCTTTTCGCATTATTATAGCATGACAAAAAAGAGGTATTTATAAGGATTGATTAATTTTTAATAAAATATGACATATCCCCTG
>URAA01000108.1 GCA_900545785.1 uncultured Dialister sp.
ATCTCCGTATTTTTCTCCGAAGAGTGCGGTAGCTCCCTTTTCTTTTGCTTCTGCCATCGACATTTCACTGATATGAAGAGTGACAGCTTTCCAAATTTGCTCATTGACTATTTTTTCTGTTTCAGCCAGTTGCTTTGCCGTAACCGCTTCAGGCCATGTGAAATCAAAACGAAGTTTGTCGGGCAAAACCAATGATCCCGCCTGATTGACCTGTTCTCCCAGCACATGGCGTAACGCAGCCTGCAGCAGATGGGTCCCCGTGTGATTTCTTGCTATATCTTCCCGTCTTTCTCTGTCAACGTCCGCTTCTACGGTTTCTCCTGCAGAAATCATGCCTTCCGTTACCGTACCGATACAATAAATAATTCCGTCCGGCAATTTTTTCGTATCTTCTACGGCAATGGCACCGTTTCTGCCTGTAATTCTTCCGGTGTCACCGACCTGTCCGCCGCCCTCTGCATGAAAAGGATTGTTCTTAATGATGACGGTAACTTCCTCTCCTTCAGCGGCAGATTCTATCTCCTTGCCGTCCTTGCCCAAAAGAAGAATCTCCGTCTCACCGTCAATATCTTTTACCGTCAGGCTTCCCATGTCCAGTTTGGTCGTATCCGGAGTTGCCACCGTAGCGGAAACTTTTGCACGAGCGGCTCTTGCTCTCTCTTTCTGCTCCGTCATGGACTTGTCAAAGCCGATTCTATCGATTGAAAGACCTCCTTCCTTGGCAATTTCTTCCGTTAATTCCCAAGGAAAACCATAGGTATCATAAAGCTTAAATACTTTGTCGCCGGACAAGACACTTTCTTTCTTTTTCTTTACATCTTCAATCATTTCCGAAAGAAGATCTGTTCCTGCCGTCAAAGTGGCATGGAATCGTTCTTCCTCTACACCTGCCACTTTTTTAATAAATGCCTGTTTTTCAAGAAGTTCCGGATATGCAGGCTTCATCATATCAATGACCACATCAATCATCCGATCCATGAATGCACCTTGAATACCGATCAGCTTCCCGTAACGAACCGCCCTGCGAAGGATTCTCCTTAATACATAACCTCTTCCTTCATTGGACGGAATGATACCGTCGGCAATCATGTTCGTGATCGCTCTGGCATGATCGGAGATGACTTTCAGTGCCACATCGCCGGAATCACTTTTCCCGTAAGAAACGCCCGATAAAGCGGATGCTTCCGTGATAATCGGATAGAATAAATCTGTTTCAAAATTATTTTTCTTATTTTGCAGCACTGCGGAAAGGCGTTCCAGTCCTGCTCCGGTATCTATGTTCTTTTTGGCAAGAGGCAAATAGGTTCCGTCTTTTTGTCGATCGAACTGACTGAATACAAGATTCCAAATTTCAAGGAAACGGTCTCCGTCTCCGCCCATCTGATTTTCCGGATCCGTACCGAATTCTTCCCCTTGATCAAAGAAAATTTCCGAGTCCGGTCCGCAGGGACCTTCTCCGATTTCCCAGAAATTATCTGCTAAAGCATAAATATGGTTTTCCGGAAGACCGATCATATTGTGCCAGTATTCAAAAGCTTCTTTATCATCAGGATAAATCGTCACATAAAGACGCTCTTTATCTAATCGGATAACTTCCGTTAAAAATTCCCAAGCCCAAGAAATCGCTTCTTTTTTAAAATAGTCTCCGAAAGAAAAATTCCCGAGCATTTCAAAAAAAGTATGATGTCTTGCGGTATGTCCGACATTTTCAATATCGCCGGTACGGATGCATTTCTGACTGGTTGTCAGCCGGTGGCTGGGAGGTTCGATTTTCCCCGTAAAATATGGTTTAAGCGGCGCCATACCGGCACCGATCAAAAGCAAACTCGGATCATCTTTGGGAATGAGAGGAAAACTCTTCATTCTCAAATGGCCCTTCTTTGTTTCAAAAAAAGATAAATATGCTTCGCGTATATCATTACCCTTCATGATATCCCCCTTACATTTTGCCTTATTGCTTTTATTATTTCATTATATCCCTATAATGAAAATTACGTTACCCGGAAATTGTTTTTTATCATGATTCCTCTCCATTTAAAGAGGAATATTATTTATCTTTATTTTATAGGATAAATATAAACGATTCCGCTATTTCAGGTAAAGACTCCTTATTATTTTATAAAGAAACAGTAACAAATGTATTATACCACAGATGACTGAGTTTCATGTATTTATTTCCAGTGTTCCTTTTCTATTTTTTACTTCCTGCCTAAATCTCTATTAACGACAAGACGCAATGCTTTCCACGTAACAGATTTTTTTACTTCGTGCAGGACATTCGATACTGTCGGATTTCTGATTTCAGATAGAAAAAAGATGACATTTACGCCATCTTTTTTGTTTGCCGATATTTATTATACAAATTTTATCCTTCAAAACGTTTCTGCTTATCCAGTTTTATTACCGCCAGCTGTTTTCCCAATCCCTTGTATTTTTCTTCATCGTAATCGGCATAAATAATAGATTCCTTTTCTCCCGTCTCAGCCAAAATCTTCCCCAACGGATCTATAAATCGGGAGTGCCCGCCCATCATTAAACCTCTATATTCGCCTGCCATATTCACTGCGGCGATACAGACCCCGTTTTCTATCGCTCTTGCACGGGTCAGTATATCCCACTGGTAGATATGCATCAGCGGCCAAGAGGCAGCTCCGATCACCAGAGTGATCCCTTCTTTTGCCATTTTTCTCCACATCTTGGGAAAATAAAACTCATAGCACACGGCCATTCCGATTTGAACACCGTCCAGATCAAGATGCAAGGATTTTTCTCCCGGCCGCATCAGTTCAGATTCCAAATATCCGTAGAATAAATGCCGCTTGCTGTAAGTATCTTTTAATTCCCCGTCTGCACCGAATATAAGAGATGTATTTCGTATGATTCCGTTTTCTTCTATGGGAAGTGTCCCTGCAAAAATTACCGTCTTTGTCCTTTTTGCCAACTCCGATACTTTTTGATATAACGGGTCTCCTATATGAGTTACATTCCTATGTAAATCGCGAAAATCATAGCCTATGGTCCATAATTCGGGCAGTATCGCAATATCGCACTTCGATGCCGCTTCTTCCAAAAGCGCAAATCCATGATCTATATTTCTGTCTTTTTCTCCCGGAATGACTTCCATCTGAATTAAACCGATTTTCACTATTACCCCTCACCGAACATAACAAAACAACCGGAAGACGTCGCGGCTTATTTTAAAGCACTCTTTTTGCCCCTATGTAACGATCATGCCAATATCCGTCTTTCATCGTCATTACCGCTACGCCGCGGCTGGTCGTGGCACTGATAAAATATCCGTCTCCCAAATATAATCCCGAATGAGATACCCCCGATTCATAGGTTGTAAAAAACACCAGGTCTCCGGGCTCCAGCAGATTGATTGATATTTTTTTACCTTTCCCGTACTGTTCGTCTGCACCACGGGGAAGATTAATTCCTTTTTTATTAAAAACATATTGAATAAAACCGGAACAATCAAATCCCTTCGGTGTCGTTCCTCCGAACCGGTAGGGTACGCCTACCCATTTTTTTGCTTCCGTTACAATTGATTTTACCTGGGATGTCATTTCTCCCGGCAGGCGCCATTGCACATCGGCATCATTAATTCCCACGCCGGGAATGACAGTTTTTCCGGATTTAGCCTTTCCGGACTTAGACTTTTCGGTTTTAGACTTTTTTGCCTTAGCCGGTGTTTCTTTCAATTTCTTTCCCGTCAGAGCTTTATATGTAGCGGGGCCTACCACGCCGTCCACGTCCAAATGTTTCTTTTTCTGAAATTTCTTTACCGCTTTGACGGTATCTTCACTGTATTTTCCATCAGCCCTCACAAGACAGCCTGCCTGTGTCAGTTTTCGCTGTATCAATTTCACTGCATCTCCGGAATCTCCCAAAGAATAAGCAGCTGATGTAATTGAAACGGAATAGAGAGAAATGAAACCTGTCAGGCACAGTATTACCCATTTTTTATTCATAATAAACCTCAGAAAAGTAACGGTATTTTAACTGTATCAAATTGAGTCAGAGTAATTCTTTATCTTTTTATTTTACCACATTATCAATCTTTCGTATTTATCAATGAAATAAATATACTTCTCCTTTCGATAAAAAATGCTCTTTCCCGTTGTTTGGAAAAGAGCATTTTATTTTATTCACTTTTAAACGATCTTTCCGGAGGCGGAGTCCCGTACATTTTTCCGCTGATGAAATTTCTGTCTACCATCAAAGAAATATCATACTTAGGATTGATCTTTTTCATCTCCCCTAAGATGATTTGATATATTTCTTCATCCGTTTTATCGCATTCTCCCCGTAATGCCAGTTCAAAAGAAATATAAATCGCATCATCCGTTTCGGTCACAAAGAAATCATGATAAGAAACCGGAAGCTTTGATCGGTAGATGGCCGCTTCCACATCCCTCATATATTCGGCTTCTTTAGGATTTGAAACAGCTCTCGGGTCTGCATGAATCACTGCTTGGATATTGAAGTCATCTCTTACTTTTGTCATGACCGACTCTGATAATTCGTGACTTTCCAAAAAACTGAGCTTGCTGTCCAACTCTACATGAGCCGTAATAAAATGATTCTCCGGCCCATAGTCATGAACGATCAGATCATGAACTCCGTATACTCCGGGATATTGAAGAATAGAATTTTCCACTTTATTGTAAAGATCCGAATCCGGCATGGTTCCGATGATGGAGTTTAAAGCGCCTTTCATAATATCATAGCCGGTATACAAAATGAGAAAAGAAACAATCACACCCATAATACCGTCTATATGGTATCCGCTGAAATATTCCACACAGGCGGCAATCAATACACCGGCCGTAGATAATAA
>URAA01000109.1 GCA_900545785.1 uncultured Dialister sp.
CCTACACGACGCTCTTCCGATCTGCCGGCCGGCGCCATAAAGTAAAAATGATAAAAGCTTCCCAGCTGGTTACGGAAGAATGGGCGGAAGCGGAAAGCACGAGAGCGCAGTGGAAACGGACAGGCGGACTTTTGGAAGCGGTTATAAAGGAACTTCCCAAAAAAGAACAGGAAAAACAGAGAGCCGACGAAGTACTGACAGAACTGAAAAAACAGGAAGGGGATCAAAAGAAGAAATCGGAAATCAAGGGGCAGCTGGAACAATACCGAGGGCCATCGTCTTCTTATGCGGCTGCGGAAAAAGAAGCGGAAAATTGTAAAAATATATATGAAACGGTGATGAAAGAAAGCAGGATTCTTCAGGAAAAAGCGGAAAACTCCGAAAAAGAGGCAATGCGGGAGCGAAAAAACTGGCTTTGTCTGAATAAAATATTTCTTGACGGACAGGCCTTTGTTTTGGCAGAGCAATTGGAAGAAGGAAAACCCTGCCCCGTCTGCGGCGCTTTGGAGCATCCGAATCCCGCCTCGGCAGGAGCGGACCGCATAACGGAAAAAGATGTCAAAGACGGGGAAATTCTTATGCAAAAGGCGGAAATTGCCGAAAAAGAAGCCCGGGGTAAAGCGGAAAAATACAGAAATGAAAATGTTCCTGCCGCGAAAACCAAGATGGATAAAGCCGTAACGGTTCTTGCGGAACTGGAAAAAAATCTTCCTCCCGAATACAGAAATTTGCAGATACTGGAAAAAGAAATAAAAAAAATTACGGAAGAAATCGCCGCTTTTGACAGAGCTCTCGCAGCGGCGGAGAAGAAACAAAAAGATGCGGAACTGCTGTTTCAAAATGATCGGAAGCAAAAAGAAATTTTAGAAAATCAGGAAAAAGAACTTCGGGAAAAGCAGGATGAACAGATCAAAAACCTCCGAATCAAGGTGGAACAGGCGGGATTTGAAAGTCTGAATCAGTGCAATGAATACAGGAAAGAGCAAATCAATTTGGAAAAATATGAAAAAGTGCTGAATGCTTATGATCAGGCGGTTCATGCGGAAAAGGAAAAAATAAAAGATGAAACGCCCGCAATAAAGGATAAAATCAGACCGGATATGAAACTTTGGGAAGAAAAACGGACGACCCTGCTGGGAGAGATGAAAGATGCTGCAGCGGCAAAAGCGGCAAAAGAAGCGGAATGGAAACAACAGAAGGAAACGGAGAAAAAGCTGGAAGAATTAGCAAAAAAGCAGGTGGAAATCGATAAAAAATATAAATTGGTTTCCCGACTGTGGGATGCTGCCCGGGGAAAAGATACGGGAATCAATCTGGAGCGTTTTGTCTTGGGGGCACTTCTTGACGCGGTGACGGAAAAAGCCAATTTGCGCCTGATGGAAATGAGCAGCCACCGTTATGAATTGTTACGGAAAAGAGGAGAACGGGACGACGGAAGAAAAACGGCAGGGTTGGATCTGGAAGTGTTTGACGGAAATACGGGAAGAGCAAGACCTGCCGCCACGCTTTCAGGAGGAGAAACTTTTCTTGCCTCCCTGTCGCTTGCTTTGGGACTTGCCGATGTGGTGCAGGAATATGCGGGAGGCATTCATCTGGATGCCATGTTCATCGATGAAGGATTCGGCAGCCTGGACTCGGAATCTTTGGATCTGGCGATGAAAACATTGCAGCAGCTGAAAGGGCAGGATCGTCTGGTGGGACTGATTTCCCATGTGGGAGGTCTGGAAGAAAGAATACCCGCCAAATTGAGAGTGAGAAAAACCAAAACAGGAAGCACCGCAGCTTTTGAAATCGGTTAAAAAGGATTAATAATATTTCATTTCAATCAAAAAGAAGAACCTTGTCGTTGATGCATCGGTTCTTCTTTTTTGTCGGAAATTATTTTATTAAATCGCTGATTATTTTTTTACGGAAACGGAAAAATAATTCTTTTTCCCTTTGCGGACGATGATAAATTTTCCTTCCGTGTTCGGATGAGGTGATACGGAGGCTTCCGTGTCTTTCACGATTTCTCCGTTGATCCGTATAGCGCCGTTGTTTACATCTTCTCTTGCCTGCCGCTTGGATTTTTCTATGCCTGTTTCTACCAGCATTTCAACGATATTTACGGGGACGGAAGAAACGGTGCCGCCTTTTGTATTTCTGAAAGCGCCTTCGATTTCATCGCCCGTCAGATCCTGAATGTGGCCGGAAAAGAGGGCTTCCGTTACTTTCAATGCTTCATTTGTTCCGCTTTCTCCGTGGACGAAACGGGTGACTTCTTCGGCAAGACGTTTCTGGGCGGTTCTGTTTTCCGGATGTTCATTCACTTCCTGTTCCAAACTTTCGATTTCTTCCCGAGAGAGGAAAGTGAAATATTTCAAATATTTGACGACGTCCCGATCGTCCTGGTTGAACCAGAACTGGTAGAATTCGTAAGGGGATGTCTTTTTCGGATCAAGCCAGACGGCGCCGCCTGCGGTTTTTCCGAATTTGGTTCCGTCCGCTTTGAGCATGAGAGGAATGGTGAGGCCGAAAGCGGCGGGGTTTTCCGTCGTTTTGCGGATCAGATCGATGCCGTTTGTGATATTGCCCCACTGATCGGCGCCGCCGATTTGAAGCTGAACATCGTATTTTTCATAGAGCATTTTAAAGTCGATGGACTGAAGGATCTGATAAGAAAATTCGGTGAAAGAAATTCCCGTATCCAGACGGGAGGAAACCACCTCTTTGGCAAGCATGGTGTTGATATTGAAAAGCTTGCCGTAATCACGAAGAAAGTCGAGGAGGCTGATTTTGGAAAGCCAGTCATAATTGTTGACGAAAGAAAAGTCTCCGTCATCTCCGAAAAGTTTCACCATCTGGGCAATCAAACATTCCGCATTATGATGAACCGCCTCCATGGACTGCAAGACACGTTCCGATTTTCTTCCGCTCGGGTCGCCGATGGAACCGGTACCTTCTCCGATTACAATAACGGGATGATGGCCTGCAAGCTGGAATCTTTTTAAGATCATGAAAGGAATCAGGTGGCCGATATGCATGCTGTCTCCCGTGGGATCGATGCCGCAATATAGAGAAATTTCTTTTTCTCCGACCAGTTTGTATAATCCTTCCTCATCGGTCTGTTGATTAATGGCGCCGCGCCATGCAAGTTCATCAATGATATTCATCAAACTCCGCCTTTCTGTCAGTAAATTTTATCTGTTATCCTATATAATCATGCTGATTCTCGTTTAATTATCAATATAGCATAAATAAAATGATAGCGACATAGGGAACATACTTTCTTTTTATTGCTCTGATGTGACGATGCGCCTGTTTCGGAATGGAAACGAATCGGTGTGAAATTTTTTATCATGTGATATACTTTTATTATGAATATTATCGATATAGAATCGAATTTACATAACAGAGGTGGAATATGAACTTTACTTTTAATCACAATAATTTCAATGTACTTGATTTGGAGAAGAGCATTTCATTTTATGAAAAAGCACTGGGACTGAAGGTAGTCAGGGAAAAGAAGGCCGATGACGGCTCTTTCAGACTTGTCTATCTGGGGGACGGAAAAACAACTCATTCTTTGGAACTGACTTGGCTTCGGGATCGGAAGGAACCGTATAATTTGGGGGAAAATGAATTTCATTTGGCTTTCCTGACCGATGATTTTGAAGCGGCTCATGAAAAACATAAGGAAATGGGCTGTATCTGCTATGAAAATCCTGCCATGGGAATTTATTTTATTAATGATCCCGACAATTACTGGATTGAAATCATCCCGGAGAAATAAGATGAATCCTGTTTTTCAAAGGACGGCACGGATCATCGGTGAAGAAGGTTTGGACATACTGGCAGGGAAAACCGTCGCCGTTTTCGGTCTCGGCGGTGTAGGTTCTTATGCGGCGGAAGCACTGGTCAGAAGCGGCGTGGGACATCTTTTGTTCATCGATAAAGACAGTGTGGATATTTCCAATTTAAACCGTCAGCTGGTGGCGGATCTGACGACGGTCGGAAGGTATAAGGCGGAAGTGATGGCGGAACGTGCCGCAAGAGTGAATGAAAATTGCCGTGCCGAAGCACTTTGCGTCTATTACAATGCGGAAAATTCCGGTTTCATAGAAAATCTTCATGCCGATTTCATCATCGATGCCATTGATGATGTGCCGGCAAAAATTTCACTTATCTGCGAATGCAGGAGACTGGGCATCCCTTTGATTTCTTCTATGGGAATGGGAAACAGAATTCATCCGGAAATGGTGGAAGTGACGGATATTCATAAGACTTCCGTCTGTCCCCTTGCAAGGAAAATAAGAAAAATTTTAAAAGAAAAGAAAATTCCTCATTTGCCTGTGGTCTATTCAAAAGAAATTCCTTTAAAAATACGGGGAGAAGGAGCGGCACCGGGTTCCGTTTCTTTCGTTCCGCCCGTATCGGGAATGATGATGGCGGGCTATGTGGTGCGTAAATTATTGGAGGAGGGACAGGTATGACAGAGATCGGACATCCTGACTGGATTACCGTTTTATCAAGAGGCAGATCCCACCTCGGCTACGATCAGGACTGGTATCCCGAGCCCCGTCAGAGACTGGCGGGCTGCGGTCCTACGGTGGGTTCCATGATGGCTGCATATATGCAGAGAAAATACAGAGGGCTGAAGATTACCGATCAGG
>URAA01000110.1 GCA_900545785.1 uncultured Dialister sp.
TATTGATGTAAAAATTCCTTTAGGTGCTTTTTCCGTTGTGACCGGAGAGTCCGGTTCGGGTAAAAGTACTCTTATCAATGAAATATTATTTCAAGGATTGTCAAATTTAAAAAATAACACTTCTTACGGGACGGGTGCTTTTGACTCCATGGAAGGGGCGGAATATATCGATAAGATCATTAATATCGATCAACAACCCATCGGGCGGACACCTCGTTCCAATCCGGCCACATATACCGGTTTATTTACAGACATACGAGAATTGTTCAGCCAGACTACAGATGCTAAGATGAGGGGATATAAGCCGGGCAGATTCAGTTTCAATGTAAAGGGGGGACGCTGCGAAGCTTGTCACGGTGACGGTATTATAAAGATTGAAATGCAGTTCCTTTCCGATGTATATGTACCGTGCGAAGTTTGTCACGGTGCCCGTTACAACAGAGAAACATTGGAGGTAAAGTATAAGGGTAAAAATATTTCCGATGTATTGAATATGACTGTAGATGAAGCCGCTCCTTTTTTTGAGAATCATGAAAAGATTGTAAGAAAGCTGAAAACACTGCAAGAGGTCGGTTTAGGGTATATTCATTTAGGCCAGCCTGCCACCACTATGTCCGGCGGTGAAGCACAACGTGTTAAATTATCGACGGAACTGATGAGAAGAGGAACGGGAGATACACTCTATATACTGGATGAACCGACAACAGGACTGCATAGTGAAGATATAAGGAAACTGCTGTTCATTCTTCAAAAATTGGTTGATCAGGGAAATACGGTCGTTGTTATTGAACATAATTTGGATGTCATAAAAGTAGCGGATTATATCATTGATCTGGGACCGGAAGGAGGAGATCGCGGCGGCGAAGTCGTAGCTGTCGGGACACCGGAACAAGTTTGTAAAGTGAAAAAATCCTATACGGGAGAATATTTGAAACCGGTGATAGAGAGAACGAAAAAATTGATGAAGGAACACAAGAATGACGGAAGTAAATGACAAAATACGATCTAAAGTAGAAAACCTTCCGACTTCCCCCGGTGTTTACCGATGGAAAGATAAAAACGGACGGATTATATATGTAGGAAAAGCAGTTAACTTAAAAAATCGAGTTCGATCTTATGTACGGGCGGATAAAAACAGATCTCCGAAAGTGGCGGCTATGATGCGTCACGCCGATGACTTGGATATTACGATGACATCGACGGAGATGGAAGCCCTTATTTTGGAGTGCAATTTAATAAAAGAATTACATCCGAAGTATAATATTTCTCTTCGTGACGATAAATCCTATCCGTATGTAAAGATCACCGTGCAAGAAGAATGGCCCCGTATTTTGGTTACCCGCAATATAAGAAGAGAAGACGGAGCAAAATACTTCGGTCCGTTTACAGATGTGGGAAGTTTAAGAAAAACATTGAGCCTGATACGGCGGGTATATCCGATCCGTACGTGCAAAAGCATGAAAGTAAGCAGGCCTTGTCTACAATTTCATATGAATCTTTGTTGTGCGCCCTGTTGGAATTACTGTACAAAAGAAGAATACGGAAAATATGTAAAAGATATATGTGATCTGTTTGAAGGGAAAAATACGGAACCGGCGAAAGATATTCAAAAAAATATGGATGAAGCGGCAAAACAGATGGATTTTGAGAAGGCCGCTTTATTCAGAGATCAATTGAGAGCGATACATAGCGTACAGCAGCGGCAAAATATAGTTTCCAAAGAAGGAGATTTCGATGTGGTAGGCATGGCCCGTCGGGATAATCATGTAGGGCTGGAAGTATTTTATATCCGTTATGGAAAAATGATCGGAAAAGAGAATTTTAATATACCGGACATTCTTCATGAATCGGATAACGACATCATGACGGCATTTATAAAAGACTTCTATGGGAATAACGGTTCCGCCGTTCCCAAAGAAATTATTCTTCCTTATCTGCCGTCCGAAAATGATCTTCTTGCAGAGTGGCTTACAAAACTTAAGGGAAGTGAAGTTAAGATCTACGTCCCTGAAAGAGGTTTTAAACGCAGATTGAAAGAAATGGCGCAATCTAACGCCGAAAAGTATTTATCAAACAAAAAACTGCAATGGGAATATCAGGATGCCCGTGAACAGGGGGCAATACAAAAATTAAAAGAATTATTGCAACTGCCCCGCCTGCCCGAAAGAATAGAATGCTTTGATATTTCTCATAATCAGGGAGCAGAAACAACAGGTTCCATGGTTGTTTTTGAGAATGGAAGGCCCAATAAAAAAGAATATAGAAAATTTAAATTAAAAACCACGCAAGGAACTCCCGATGACTTTAAATCCATGGCAGAAATTATGCATCGCCGTTATGGCAACGAAAAGGACTGGCCCGAACCGGATTTGATCGTTCTTGACGGCGGAGCCGGGCAACTTCATGCAGCTCTGCCGGTTATCAGAAAATGCGGTATTGATGCTCCCGTCATCGGTTTGGCAAAGCGCATGGAAGAAATTTATCTCGAAAACAATGAATCCCCTTTGGTTATTGATCATCATGAACCGGCACTTCAATTATTACAGTTTATTCGTGATGAAGCCCATCGTTTCGTTATCACTTATCATCGGCAATGGATTTCAAGAAGAAATACAGAATCCATTTTAGATCATATAGAAGGAGTGGGGCCGCGCCGAAGAACTGCTTTGTGGCATGCTTTTCGTTCTTTGGATGAGATGAAAAAAGCTTCTTTGGAAGAATTGACGGCAGTCAAGGGGATGAATAGGACAGTGGCCGAGAGACTATATCGTTTTTTCAGAATGAGAAAAGATGAAAAAATGATGACCTTACAGGGGTTGGATCCGGGAAATTTAAATAATGGAGATTAAACGGATATCACGTTAAGTGTACGATTATAAATCCGGTATATAAGAATGATATCCGAACTTAATATTAATAGTATTGTAATGTTTATATTAATCATTTATAATCTTAAAATATGAGAGGGGGGATTTAAAGAAATTAACATTGTGGTGTTAATTTCTATAGGCAGGAGAAAAAGTGATGAAAGAAAACAAAAAGACAGTGATTGACGATTATAAGACGGAAGTAGACGAACTTGTAAAGCGCAAACAATGGAAAAAACTTTTGACGGCAACTTTTATTCTTGATTCTTTACGTAGAGAAAGCAGCTACGGGAATAAAATTGAGAAAGAAATATACGAGCGTACCGATAATGTATATAGTCCGAATCCGAATGAATTGTATCCCGTACTACGCTATATGGAAAATATAGGTTATGTGGTCAGTGAATGGGATGCTCCCGACAGAAGGAGCAAACGTATCTACCATATTACTAATAAAGGGGAAAAAGCAGCCGAATATACAAAAGAAAAAGTGCTTGAATGGGTGAATAATCTTCAATCTTTTACGAATACAATCCAAACAGAATTCAGTAAAAAGAAGTAGTTTCGTATTTGAAGTAAAAGTTATATTGACAATCGGAAGTCTGTCCCGTATAATTATGAAGTTGAATATTTTAGCTATATTACAGTAAAAGGCAGAGGGTCTGATCGACAAGGAGGTGCTAAAGATGCCAAGTCCAAAGAGCAAACATTCAAAATCTCGTCGTGATAAAAGACGTGCCAATTGGAAGCTGACCGTTCCGGGTCTTGTGGAATGTCCGCAGTGCCATACAATGATCTTACCTCATCATGTATGTCCGACATGTGGTTTCTATAAAGGAAAATCGGTTATTCAGGCTGAAGATGCAGGTTAATTTTCATTGAAACACACTCTGAAAAAGAGTGTGTTTTTTAATATCATATTTTCGTGGTGAATTTAGAAAGTTTTTGTGCTACAATAGACAAAAGTTAATTCCATAACAGGAATAGTAGTATAGGAGGATGAGTAGTATGGCAGGCAGTAAATTAAAGAAGTTGGCAGTAGCAGGAGCAGTATGTCTTTGTGCAATCGGGTTGATAGCCGGATGTGGAGAAAAATCCGGATCAAGTTCCCCAAGTAATGCCGTAATGAAAGTAGGAGTTGTCCAAATTGTGCAGCATCCGGCTTTGGATGAAGCCAACAAGGGGTTTGTAGACGCTTTAAATGAAAAAGGGTTAAAGGACAAAGTTGAGTTAGATCAACAAAATGCGCAAGGAGATCAATCGAATCTGCGTTCTATTGCCAGTCGCTTTGTTTCGGGGAATTATAATTTGATTTGTGCGATATCCACGCCGGCAGCACAAGCTATGGCGAATGCAACAACGAATATTCCCATTATTTGCACTGCAATTTCTGATTTTGAAAGTGCAAAATTAATGAAATCGGAGAAAGCACCCGATGCAAATATAACAGGGACTCATGACAGGGGGCCTGTGGACAAGCAGCTGGCTTTAATCAGGGAAATCACTCCGAACATCAGACGCTTGGGAATTATCTATAATTCCAGTGAAATAAATTCAGTGGTTCAAGCAGAAAAATTAAAAGAACTTTGTGCTCCTTTAGGTATTGAAGTAGTGGAACTGACCGTCAATTCAGTTAATGATGTCCAGCAGGTAG
>URAA01000111.1 GCA_900545785.1 uncultured Dialister sp.
ATCTTTCCCCCCCCCCGAAAATATGATGCTTTGGGTTAAAATAAGGTATATAACAAACAGAGCACTCATGATTATCAGTTTTTTCCAGCCGATTTGATCTCTTATATATTCAACAGCTTCTGACTGATACGTCTGAAGAATAGGCAGCATATCTCCTTCTGAAAAAGCTTTCCCGTATACCCAATAATATAAGAGATAAGCGGTGCTAATAAATCCGCTGATGAGAAGGATAATGAATACGATCCACATAAAGAATTGCTCATTGACTCCGGCAAAACTTCCCATATTAGAAAACAATGTCAATAAAACCATACCTGCACATGATAATTCTATGTAAGATGTTAAATGAGAGAAATTTAATCCCTGACTTCCCTTTGCGCTATATATTTCTAAAACAGGAAAAATAGAAACCCATGAAAGAAAAAACAACCATCCTGCTCGCCATTCAAAAGAAAATATAGATTTCCCTATTAAAATCTCTGCAAAAAACAGAAACATTACTGCAATAAAACCTCTACCGAAACTATATCCTTTCCGGAGATTGAGAACTCCTATCATATTCCACAGGCAAAATACAGCAGCTATCAGCGCACCTGCTTGTAATAAAAAAGATAAAATGTCCATCAACAAATCCCCTCTCATTTATATTATTATTTTACTCGTTGATCCCATTCATTAAATATTCCTTATAATTTTTTATTTTACCATATTTTATGACTTTTTTGACCGACGGTGAATTATTTCCGACAATTCGTGATCTTTTTTATGACCGCGTTCTGAAAATTCCGTCGTTGCCGTCACATATCGGATCTGCTGCGGTTTTGCCAAAAAAATGCCCTCCCTCTCGGAAAGGCTCCTGTTCATTTTTGATATTATATTTTTGAAAATACGATTTCTTTTTATTTGATATCTTTCAGCAAAGGATCTTTGGCAATTTTAATTTTTCCGTGTTTCGTCAACGCTTTATCCGCCGGCAGGTCATAGGCGATGTCGGACAGATCATATTGTTTCTTGTAAAAATTGTTGGCCGTTCCCAAAATACCGCAAACCGTATCGTACATCAGATCGTTGGTGAATATCGCTTCTTTGTGACTATGCAATGCTTCATACCGTTCGGGGCAGGTATTTTTATAGTCTTCCGACAGATAGACCCAGAGCGGTATTCTCACCATGTCATAGGTAAAATGTCCCGTTCCGTGACCGTATTCCATATCTTCTCCATGATCGGAGCAGTATATCATGGCCTGCAGATTCAAATTCTTCTCGGCGTATTCAAAAACTGCCTGCAGCACCTGATCCGTATATAAAAGCGTTGTATCGTAAGCGGCAGTTTTTTTATTTTCATTTTTAATTTTTTCTTTCTTTTCTCCGATTTCGGGAAATCCTTCAGGAACGCGTTCTTCGTATTTCATATGGCTTCCCATCATGTGGAGGACAATAAAATTTTTTCCCCCTTCAGGAACCGTTTTCAACAGTTCCAGCAGCTGCAAATCGTCCCCTTCGGAGATGTCCGTCCATCGGCAAAGGTCTGCCCGAGATCCGACAAAAGCGGCACAGAAAGAATTTTTCCCCGTCTTTGTATGATTGCTGAACCAGTATGTTTTGTATCCCCCTTTGTTTGCCGCATCAATGACGGATATGGCGGATTTCTCTTCGATCGGTTCATACTGATTGACATTTGTCAGATACATGGAGAGGGCAGGCGTCGTCTGGGGGAAATTGGAGTAAGCATTTCCGAACAGTTCAAATCTCCCCGTTTCTTTGCATTTTGACAGCCACGGCGTCGTTTCTTCTTCATAATCGGGATTGAATGCTTTCATATGCATACGGCAGGCGCTTTCTCCGATGACCAGAATGACGGTGCCTTCTTTTATATCTCGGGCTCTTTCGTCAAGCTTCAGTTTGTTCAGCATATCTTCGTGATTATCTATGATTCTTTTTCCCGCTTTGATGCAGTTCCGCGCTATCGTATATTCTTTGAAGGGGTAGCAGTACCGCCCGTAGCGGAAAAGAGCATAGAGGGATAAGAGAGCCGTTATCAGAAGGCCGTACCGATCCGCCTGTGTAAAGAATACCGTTTCGTGAGGATATTCAAAAAGGATATAAAAAAGCCATCCTCCGTAAATGATAAAACAGAGGACGGCAGGTAAAAACCGGACAATCCCGATCTGATCGGATATATATCCCTTCACCTCCGATACGTGGGTCTGCAGGATGGGCAGCATGTCATCGGCAGAAAAAGCAGTTTTGTATATGGAAAAATAGAGTACATAACTGCCGAGAATCACACCGCCTGCAAGAAGTCCGAAAAATTCGCTCCATAAAGCAATCTCGCTCACTCGGAGAGAGGATCGCCCTATCAAAGAGAGGAGATAAAACAAAACCATTCCTGCGGAAGAAACCGTGAGATAAGATTTCAAATGGGGAAATTCCAAAGGTTCTTCTCCGATTCCGTATGCGATTTGAATACCCGAAATGATGAGCCCCCAAGATATGAAAAAGATCCATCCTGTCGCCCATTCCGACGAAAAAATCAGATGCCCCGTCAAAATCTCCGCCGCGGCAATCAAAAGAACCGCCGATGCCGCTCCGCCGATGTGACGGATATTCCAAACACGGGAAACCCCCAACATATGCCATATGCCGAAAACTGCTAAGATCAGCATATATGCCTGTACCACCGATAAAAATATATCCATTATTCCCCCGGCTGTTGCCCTCTTCTGACTGATTGTTCAAATCGTTTGATTGAAAAACAAATCCCCGTTTTCATGATAAATCGTTTTCGTTATGACTTTTTGAAGAATCCCCGTTTTATTCTTCTTGAAAGTCCTTTAATACCATTCATTGATCCAGTTGTTTTGCTTCGGCAGCATGGCGTCTGCCGTTTTTAATACACTTTCCCGATCGGCGCCGTCGGTCCACATTATTTTCCCCGATGACTCCGATTCCCTGAGGGACAGCGTTCCGAAAAATAATTGTGCCAGTGTACCGCTGTCTGTGGTAAAAGAGGGCGGCGGATTTTTATTTCCTTCTGCCTTGTCCGTCAACTTGCTCTCCCCGTATTTCACGGCATGAATCTTCCCGTTTTCTGCAATAAGGCTGTAGATTCCGCTGTTTTCGGGAAGGAATTCGTCTGCCAGTTCGAATGAAATGACCCCGTTCAAATCACTCGGGCAGGAGAGTCCTTCAAAAGCCGTCACCGGATCCGTGATACGTCCCATCATATAAGGAAATGTTTTATTTTCTATGAAAGTATGTTCCGCCCCGTCATTCCAGTACAGGAAGTCCCGATCGTCCAAAGGTTCATACCATTCGCATTCATCAATGGAGCCGCGATGGCCTGCCATGTAGGCATAAAGGCCGAGGCGTCCTTCTTCGGAAGAAAATGCCATCTCGGAAACCTGCATTTTCCGCTCCGCCAGATGATAAAAAATGTAACCGGCCGGCCCGTTTTTATCTTCCACGGCAGCAATGAAACCGCCGTCGCAAAACTGGGCTTCCATATGATTTTTCCATGACTCTTCATCACGGATGGTCCAGCCGTTCCGTCCTTTCACATATTTTTTATACACGGTGTCAAGAATTTTCCATTCTTTCCCTGCCGAAACAAGTCCTGCAGGAAGGGGTTTCATACCCGGGCGGACCAAATTCTCGGGAGCGCCGCTCCGTTTCCACTGGTGGGCATAAAAAGAAAATCCCTGCGGATAATAGTAGGATGCCGCAGAAGGCATCAAAATGACGACCCCTTTGTTTTCTTCTTTTGCCATGCGGAAAGCACCCTGCAAAAGTTTTGTCCCGTATCCTCTCCCCCGTGCCGCCGGATGGGTTGCCACGCCGACGATATAATCCGTAGGAACTTCTGCGCCGCGGACAAATAATCGATATGGCCGGCGGTGAAGATTACAGGCTATTTTTCCCCCTTCTTCTCCCGCCAGCACTCTTTCCGGAGTATATAATTTTTTAAAATACCACTGAAACCACGGATCTGTTTCCCCTTCAAAACAATAGGACCAGAGTGCTTTGATGACTTCTTCATCGGCAGCCGTACATGTTCGTATTTCCATAAAGTCCTCCGAAAATTTCTGTTTCAGCAATTATTCCCTGACCACCACGTCATATTTTTCCGCAAAATGATCGGGATTATATTCCATTTTTGCCTGCCTGAGCCCTTCCAATCCCAGATCTTCTTCCCTGTTTACAAATTCCGTTTCCGCAAATTCATGCATGAGGAAATCTCTGTTGATGACCTGATACAGGCCGCGGATATTCGGATTTGCTTTTTCAAAGAAGATATGCGCCATATTCGGATTGACCAGATCGCCAGA
>URAA01000112.1 GCA_900545785.1 uncultured Dialister sp.
AAGCAACTCTTTAGAATGCATGACTGTTTTCCCGTTTATAATAACAGTATCAACATCCATGGAATTTCCTGCATAAACTGCTAAAGAAATACTGTCAAATCTTGGTTTCCAATGGAATCCGTTTCTATCTATAAGGATAATATCGGCCAAATATCCTTCTTCCAATTTACCCAGATTATCATAGCCGAGACATTCTGCACCATCTGATGTAGCCATATCTAAAGCTTCTTTTGCTGTAATTGCAAAGGGATCGTATGTAGCAGCTTTGTGTATCAATCCTGCCAGACGCATTTCAGCAAACATATCCAATTTGTTATTACTGGAGGCGCCGTCCGTTCCGAGTCCTACAGTCACACCGGCTTTTCTCATTTTTATTACAGGGGCAATTCCGGATGCCAGTTTCAAATTGCTTCCCGGATTGTGAGCTACCTTTACTCCTTTTTCCGCCATGATTTGAATATCTTCATCCGTTACGTGAACACAGTGAGCCGCCAAAGTCGGTCTGTCAAAGAGATCGAGACTGTTCATCAGCGCAATCGGTGTCATGTTAAATTTCTGTAAACAAGTTTTGACTTCGCTTTTTGTCTCGCTCAAATGGATATGAATGGGAATATCATATTTTTCACTTGCATCGATTACTTTTCTGATATATTCAGGCGGACATGTATAGGGTGCATGAGGACCGAGCATGACTCTGAAGCGCCCCTCTCCTGCCCCGTTCCATTTTTTAAAGAGTTCAACATTTTCAGCCAATGATTTATCACCATTAGGAGTGACACCGGCAAGTCCTCTTGCCAAATTTCCCCTGATTCCCGCTTTATCGGCTGCCTGTGCGCATGAATCCATATACATATACATGTCGCAAAAAGACGTTGTCCCCCCACGGATCATTTCGGCAAAAGCAAGCATACTTCCCCAATAGACGATATCACCGTCCAAATTCTCTTCTGCCGGCCATATTTTATTTTGCAGCCAATCCATTAAGGCCATATCATCAGCATAACTTCTGAAAAGAGTCATCGCTACATGAGTATGAGTATTGATCAGTCCCGGGAGTGCCAACATACCTTTCCCGTCGATGATTTCATCGTAATTATCTAAAATCGGATTTTGCGGAAAGGATTTAATATATTTTCCTTCAATTTCAATATTTCTATTTTCCGTTACTTCATTTTTTCGATATAATGCTACATTTTTTACAAGTATGGACATAAGCCCTCCTATTCCATGCCTAAATATTTTTTCTGTGCATCCGTTAATGTATCAATTTTATATCCCATCGAAGCCAATTTGATTTCTGCTACTTTTACATCCAGTTCCCGAGGAAGCAAATAAAGTTTATTTTCCAAGTCATTTTGATGATGACACAGATAAGATGCTGCCAATGCCTGCATGGCAAAGGAGAGATCCATGATTTCTGCCGGATGTCCGTCCCCTGCTGCCAGATTAACAAGACGTCCTTCCGCCATCAGATAAACGGTATTTCCATTAGGAAGTACATATCCTTCTATATTTTTACGGGCTTCATAATGGGAAGTACAAATTTCCTCTAAATCTTTGCGACTGACTTCGCAGTCAAAATGACCGGCATTTGCACAAACAGCACCGTCTTTCATCGACAGAAAATGTTCTTTTGTGATGATATCGATATCACCTGTAACGGTGAGAAAAATATCGCCTTTCTTTGCAGCTTCTGCCATCGGCATGACTTCAAAGCCGTCAAAAACGGCTTCAATAGCTTTTATGGGATCTACTTCTGTTATAATTACATGAGCCCCCAAACCTTTAGCACGCATGGCGACACCCTTGCCGCACCATCCGTAACCGGCAATGACAGCTGTTTTACCTGTAACGGTTAAATTGGTGCTTCGGATAATTCCGTCCCAAGCAGACTGGCCCGTACCGTACCGATTATCGAATAAATATTTACAGTAAGAATCATTGACTGCAATCATGGGAAATTCTAATTTTCCTTCTTTTTCAAGTGTTTTTAAGCGATAAACACCGGTGGTGGTTTCTTCGGAACCTCCAATTAAATTTTTTCTCGCATCTTGCCGTGAAGTATGTAAAAGGTGAACCAGATCTCCTCCGTCATCAATAATAATATGGGGCATATGGTCCAAAGCTTTATTTAAAAACATGGTATATTCTTCATCAGAACAGCCATGCCACGCATATACAGTGATTCCTTTTTTCACAAGCCCTGCCGCAACGGCATCTTGTGTGGATAAAGGATTGCTTCCCGTTACAATCACATTGGCACCGCCCGCGTGCAGAGTCAATGCCAAATAAGCGGTTTTCGCTTCCAAGTGAATCGACATGACAATTGTCTTTCCTTGAAATACTTGATCCTTTATAAAATCTTTGCGAAGACTGTTTAAAGCAGGCATGAATTTTTCAACCCAGCTGATTCTCTGTAATCCTTCATCCGCTAAAGAAATATCACGAATCATTGATTTATCCATTATTTAAGCTCCTCTCAAATTGTTGTATTGAAATATCATAAGGAGGATTGAGTACACCTTTTTCAGTAATAATTCCTGTAATTAATTCATGAGGTGTTACGTCAAAAGCAGGATTATAGACGGGTATGTCTTTCGGTGCCAAATATATCCCCTTATAAGCACGAATTTCATCGGCTTCTCTCTCCTCTATGATTATATTCTTTCCGGAAGGAATTGGAAAATCAAAGGTGGAGAACGGTGCAGCTATATAAAATGGAATATGGTGGTAGGCACATAATACTGCTAAGCCGTAAGTTCCTATTTTATTGGCGGTATCACCGTTGGAAGCTATACGATCCGCACCTGTGATCACTGCATCAATTCCTATAATATTCATAACGGATGCCGCCATGTTATCAGAAATCAATTTGCAGGGGACATTTTCTTCTATCAGTTCTACAGCTGTTAATCTTGCGCCCTGTAAAAGCGGTCTGGTTTCATCCATATATACGCATTCTATTTGTTTTCGTCTGTGTAATTCGAAAATCACTCCCAGAGCTGTTCCTGTTCCGGCTGTTGCAAGAGCGCCGGCATTGCAATGGGTTAGAATCTTTAAATTTTTTCTATTTTTGAATAAATCGGCACCGAAAGATGAAATATCAGAACAGATTTGTTTATCTTGCTTCTCAATTTCACCGGCTTTTTTCAATAAATTTTCATATATATCATTCGTTTCCGATTGATTGAAAATCTTTATCATTTCATCAACTGCCCATGACAGATTGACTGCCGTAGGCCTTGCAGATTTTATGAAATCGCCTGCTCCGATGAATTGTTCTTTAAATCTTTCGCTCTTCGGTAATTCGGACTTCCTTATTTCATCTGCCGCAAGCACCATGGCATAAGCGGCCGCCACACCGATGGCAGGTGCTCCTCTGACGGTCAGAGTACGTATGGCTTCATCCACTTCCCGATAATTGCTGCAGGTCATATACAAAATTTCTTCCGGTAATTTCCGCTGATCCAGAAGGATCAGCTTGCCCTCTTTCCATTCTAAAGATTTCATCATACATGAAATCCTCCGAACTCTTTGGCCGCATGATGAGCCTCTGTATCTTGTTCTACATCAAACGATTCGCATAAAATTCTTGTTATCTTATAAAAACTTTCAATATTTTTGTTCATACATTCTACTACTTCTTTATGTGTCAAAATTGTCGGAGAAATTCCGGCAGCAAAATTGGTTACCATAGAAATCGTAGCATATCCGATTTCAGCCTCCCGAGCCAATTGACATTCCGGTACATTGGTCATCCCCACTACATCGGCGCCCCACATGTGAAATGCTTTAATTTCAGCCGGTGTTTCAAAACGAGGTCCTTCCGTACAAATATAAGTGCCTGAAGGATGTATAAGTAAATTTTCTTTTTCTCCTGCAGAAAGAATCGCCTGTCTTAATTCTTCACAATAAGGACGGGTCATATCTATATGTGCCACACCACGAAATTGTCCGTCAAAAAAAGTTACATCTCTGCTCTTTGTCATATCAATAAATTGATCAATTAAAACCAATTCTCCCGGTTTATAATTGAGATTAAGCGATCCTACTGCCGTAGTTGAAACGATATAGGAGACGTCCAGCATTTTTAATGCATAGATATTGGCTCTGTAATTAATTTTATGGGGCGGTATAGTATGTTTTATACCATGCCTTGCCATGAAAATAATTTCTTTATCCCCAAACTTGCCTGTCTCATAATGAACTTCTCCGAAAGGGGTATTTATCATTTCCGAATCTACATGATCAAGGATAGATCGGAAGAG
>URAA01000113.1 GCA_900545785.1 uncultured Dialister sp.
TCTTGTTTTTCATCCTCTGTTACCTGCCGCATAGGCAGCTTAGAAATCTCTTGCTTTTTGAGTGTATTTTTTCTTGATGTTATCGGAGTAAATGATAGGATCGATGATAAAGGTAGAGCATCCGAAGAAATTCGGGTGCTTATTTTATTTAACTTATATATTGGCTTATTCATGAATTTATTATTCAAAATTGTTATTTTAAATTGCAATTTTGATATTGACAGGATAGAATGAAAATGAGATGCAAATAATTTTTTAATTTTCATTAATGGAGAAAAGATAATGAATAAGGTTTCTTTAGCGGAAAAATGCGGTTTATTGCATGACAACGGAAAGGTGTGCATACGAGCGACACGAGAAAAGAAAAAACATTCTGTTCTCGGTAAAGAGTTCATGGAACAGTTTTTAACCGGGACGGAAGATGACAAGCAGTTATTAAGATGCATTTCTTATCATCATGGAAAAGAATTGTCAAAAGCAAAACTGCCAAATGATGACTTGGCGTATCTGATTTATGAGGCTGATAATATTTCAGCCGGGATGGATCGCCGTACCTATGAAGAAGAAACGGAATTCGGATTTGAAGCAGATGCCTGCTTGGAGAATATATTTAATGTATTCTCGGGAGAAGGACAACCATCTTATTTCCCTCTGAAAGAATTGAATGCGGAACGAGAGTCTGTGTATCCGGTATCGGTGAAAAACTTTGCATCGTCAGGTCGATATAATTCCATCATGCAATATCTTTCCGATAATTTTAAGAAAAAAAGTCCGATGGAAATGACAAATAATGAGTTACTTCGGATCTTGGAAGATACCATGATTTATATTCCATCCAGTACCAATGTTTCAGAATATGGTGATATATCTTTATACGATCATGCTAAACTGACCGGTGCTGTTGCAGGAGTAATGGTTAAATATTTTGATGCGAATAATATAACAGACTATAAAGACAGCTGTTTTGTCAATTCGAAAGACTATCGCAGTAAAGATATGTTTTTAATGATATCCGGAGATTTTTCCGGTATACAAAAATTTATTTATAAGACACAGTCCAAAGGTGCAATGAGGATGCTCAGAGGGAAATCTTTCTATCTGGACATGGCTTTAGAAAATATAGTGGATGATCTGCTGGAAGAACTGGAGCTGTCCCGAGCAAATTTGATTTATTGCAGCGGCGGACATTTTTATATTTTAGCCGATAATACGGATAAGACACGGCAGTCAGTAATAAAAGCGAGAAGTAAAATCAATAGGGATTTGTTGCATATATTTTCCGGATCTTTATATTTGAGTCTGGCTTATACACCGTTTTGCCCGAATGATTTAATGTCCGGAACGGAAAGCGGCAGAAATATATTCCGGGATATAAGCGATGAGCTTTCTTTGGTCAAGCAAAAGCGGTATGACAAGGAAGTTCTGGCAGATTTATTCAATGAAAACAGTACAATCAATCAAGTGAACCCGGGGGAAAGAGAATGTCCGTTGTGCCATAATTCAAGGGAAGAACTATCTCCTTATAGTGCTTCCGCATATGATGAAATCGATGATAATTACTCGGAATTTGAAGTTTGTGATATTTGCAACGGCCTGTACGATTTAGGGAAATCAATCCTTGATGATCGCAAAACCATATTTGGCGTGGTTAAGGAAAAACCGGATGAAGATACGGCAGTCCCGTTACCTTCTTTATATGAAAATTTATGGCTGGTTGCAGGTGACAAAACGTTATTTGAACGTTTGCAAAAAGAAGAAAAATTAGTAAGGATTTATGATAAAAACGGTTCTAATACATCATCCTTAATGGCAGCCCGGTTGTGGGTGGCAGATTATGCAGCTAAAAATAAAGATAATCAGATTATGAATTTTAATGAATTGGCTGAAAATTCCGGAGGGGAAAAAGGAATAAAACGGTTGGGAGTACTCAGAGCCGATGTGGACAATTTGGGAGCTGCCTTTATTGCGGGATTCCAAAGGAAAAACGAGAAAAACCCGAATGAATATGCCACATTGTCCCGATATACCACACTATCAAGGAGTTTGGCACAATTCTTTAAAAAGACGATCACCGGTATTTGTAAAAAAGAATTGCCGGCAGGAATCTCACCGTTTTATCTTTTTGAAGAAAAGGAAGGGAAACCAAGAAATATACATATCATTTATTCCGGAGGCGATGATCTGTTCCTTGTAGGGGCGTGGGATGATTTGATTGAATTTGCGGTTGATCTGAAACGTACTTTTTCTGTGTATACTAATGGAAAACTCACTTTCTCAGCGGGACTCGGATTATATTCTTCCCACTACCCCATCAGCCGTATGGCAGATGTGACCGGTGAATTGGAAGATATTGCAAAAAAGAATCCGGGAAAAGACAGTATTGCCTTTTTCGGCAGCGATACGGAATATGATTATCATGGAGAGAAAGAAAGTGCTCCTGTTTATCATTGGGATGAATTCATTAACACGGTACATGGGGATAAGATGAAATTTCTGAATGATCATCTGGTACTCTTCGGGATTAACGATAAAGATAAAAGCAAGACTCGAATTCCTGCGGGAAAATCCCTGCTCTATCGGATTATGGAGCTCTTGAAAGGCAGCAAAGACAATAAAATGGATCTGGCTCGTTTTGCCTATACATTGGCTCGGTTGAAACCGAGAGATGACAATTTAGAAAAATGCTACGAGGAGGTAAAAACAACATTTTATAAATGGGCAATGAATGATAAAGAAAGACGGGAATTAGTAACAGCTCTACAGTTCATAATTTATCGCATGAGAGATAAGGAGGAAGCATGATGCAGGAAGAAAATCAGATTGTAGATCAAGCGGAGCGAGTGATGAAGACACTTTCCGAAGCAAGAGATGACATGGGAAAGAAAATAGGAATGGTTACAACTTCGCAAATCAGGAAGTTTTTAACTGCAGTAAATACAGTTACAGAAAAAGTAAATATGTATAAATTAGAGAATGAAAAGACCAAGGATTCATTGCCAATAGAATTACAGGCACAGATAAAATACTTGAAAGTAAAATTGGCATATCAGATAGGGAGAAATAACAACAGGGGAAAGAATCCTGTAAAAGACTTTGCGGAAAAAGCCAAGTTGATGGAATGGATTGATGAGATAAAAGACAGTGTAAAAGCATATGAAAATTTTGCTCATTATGTAGAAGCGTTGGTGGCATATCATAAATTTTACGGCGGAAAGGATAAATAATCATGGCACAAGTACAGTTACAGGGGAAATTGCTTATTGAAGCAATACTTACAGTAAAAACAGGATTACATATAGGGGATTCCGACGACTTTGCACCGATTGGAGCCGTAGACAGCCCGTTTATCCGAGACCCGCTGACAAAGGCGCCGATCATTCCGGGAAGTACCTTAAAAGGGAAAATGAGAACACTTTTGGCAAAAGTAAGAGATGGAGTAATGCAGCTGCCGGATCCGTCCAAGGACGAAAAAGTGGTAGCCCGCCTCTTTGGAGTCGCTTCCACAGGTGGAGGAAAAGAAACGAAACCGGCGCGTTTACAGTTCTCCGATGCATTTGTGAACAATGAATCGGTTCAAAAGTTCAAAAATTTGGATACGGATACCTATTTAGGAGAAATTAAATCAGAAAATACAATCAACAGAGGTACAGGCGTGGCAATGCCGAGACAGATCGAAAGAGTACCTGCCGGAATGGCTTTTGATTTCCATTTGGTCTACAACATAGAAGATGAATCTGAGCTAACCGAAGATTTGGATGTACTCATCAGAGGTTTCCGCTTGCTTCAGCTGGACTACATAGGCGGACACGGATCCAGAGGATACGGACGGATTGCATTTTCTCAGTTCCGTGTAAAAAAGATGAGTCCGGAAACGGCAGAATTGTCTGACTGGGAAGAAGCGGCTAAAAAATTTGAGGAAGTGAGCATATGAAATCTTTCGAAGTGATTCTTCTGAAATTTATTTCGCCGGTTCACTTCGGTGATGCGGCGGATGGTGGCGGACTGGAAGATATTATACCCTACTGCAGAGCGGACACCTTTTTCAGTGCATTATGCAAAGAAGCGGCAGATATCTCTTCGGAATTATTGGAATGGCTTCTCGAACGGGCAAAATCCGGGGACATTCGTATATCCGATTTATTGCCGTGGAGAGAATTTGATCACAATTATGAGTTGTATATTCCCCGTCCCATTATGTCAGTACAGAAAAGACAAGATAGAACGGATTTATCAGATCGGAAGAGCAC
>URAA01000114.1 GCA_900545785.1 uncultured Dialister sp.
CGATCTTGTTGGAAATGGAAAAAGCAGGTGCGGATATAATAGAGCTGGGGGTTCCTTTTTCTGATCCCGTAGCGGACGGGCCGATAGTTCTGGAAGCGGATTTAAAAGCATTAAAAAAAGGGGTGCATTTGCCCCAAGTAATGGATATAGCAAAAAAAATAAGAGAATATAGTGATATTCCGCTTGTGTTTCTTACTTATTACAATCCTGTCTTCCGTTATGGGGGAGAAAAATTCTTTCATGATGCCAAAATGATAAATTTGGACGGAATTTTGATTCCTGATTTGCCGATAGAGGAACAGGGGGAGATCAGGCCTTTTACGGATAAAAACGGAATTGATATTATCCAAGTATCAGCATCTGTTTCAAAAGTTCGAATTGATAAAATTGCAGATAATGCAAAGGGGTTTATTTCTGTGATGCCGACTTTGGGAACGGAAGAGCCGGGGAGGCTGCTGAGAGAGATCTGTGATGTACCGGTTGCCGTTTCTGCAGATGATGCGGAATCCGAAGATATTTCACGGCTGCTCGAAATATATGACGGAATCATTGTCGGGAATAAAATAGTAGATATAATCAATAAAAAGGGAAGAGATGGAATTGCGGACGTACGCTCTTATTTGACGGCATTAAGAAAGTGCATGTGAAGAATAAAAACAGGCGATATTAAGCCTGTTTCGAGAAAAGATTTTTATGATGATTCAAATACAATATTAAAAGTGCAGAAAGAAAAAATCATGATTTAATTTCAGGAAAATTGCGTAGAGAAATAGAAGAAATGAATTTTTTGCCGGATAAACAGTCAAGCTCTCCCTGCAGTGACGGAAATACAACAGAGTATGCCTGCAGCAGCTGATAATTAATTTTTAGGGATTTTGATAATGCAATACTCGTTTCATTGCCGTATTTTTTATCCCCTAAGATGGGATGTCCGATAGAAGACAAATGGGCACGAATTTGATGGGGTCGTCCGGTAATTAATTCTACTTCCAAGACAGAACAGGGAGTTCCCTTTTCTTTTACTGATGAAATTCTTTTGTATTTGGTTTCTATAGGGAATGAATTTTCTTTTTTTTCGGTATAAACGGTTACTTTATTTGCGATTTTATCTTTTAAGAGGAAGCCTTGTAAGGTTTCTTCTTTTTTTGTTTCTCCTAAAACAATACATCGGTAAAATTTCTGAAGACTGCGGTCTTTTATGATTTGATTTAATGTTTGAAGCCCGAGAATGGTTTTACCGCATAAAACAAGACCGGAGGTATTTCTGTCGAGGCGGTTGCAGACAGACGGCTTGGTTGTAGAATGCTTTTCTCGTTCACAATAATTCAGCAATGCATCATTTAAGGAAAATTCATCGGAACGATCGCCTTGAGTTAAGATACCGGCAGGTTTATCCGCAATGATGATATGTTCATTTTCATAAATAATATGTTCTTTAAAGTGAAAAGCCATGTTATTTTTGATGATTCTTTTTTCTACGGCTTTTGAAAATAAAGATAATGTTTCATCAGAGAACCAGATCTTAATGCGATCGTTTTCTTTGAGGACTTCTTTCCCGGAACATTTTTTATCATTGAGCGTAATATTTTTCTTCCTTATACTTTTGTGCAGAAGATTTATTGATGCAGACGGGAGCAGTTTTGACAAGTATTTTAGTAAAATTTGTCCTTTCTCTGCATTTGTAATTTTAAGTTCTTTCATATTTTTGCTTTCTTAACAAATTATATTTTTTTGTTCACCCTTATTCCATGATTTTATATTATCGAAAACGATTTTTGCTCTTCTTATCAGCGCTTCTTTGGTGTTGAACCCGATGTGAGGGGTAAGAATCACGTTGGGGGCGGTGAGCAAGGGATGCGTTTGAGGAACAGGCGGTTCCGTTTCATATACATCGATGGCAGCTCCTGCAATCAGGTGATTTGTAAGAGCTGCAGCAAGTGCGGCATTATCGATGATTTTACCTCTGGCGGTATTTATCAAAATGGCAGTCTCTTTCATCAAAGAAAGTTCTTTTTCACCTATCATATATTCAGTGTCTCTGTTCAGCGGAGTGTGAATGGAGATGATATCACAAGTCTGCAACAATTCATTCAAAGGAAGATATTTGATGCCCGCCTTGTCGGGAGTGCGGCTGTATCCGTAAATATCGGCACCGAATGCTTCGGCCAGAAGCGCTGTCTGCATACCTATCGCACCGGTTCCGATAATGCCGAATTTTTTACCTGAAATTTCAAGACCTGTAAAAGTAGATTGAGAGGGATTACAGCTTTTTATTTTCCTATAAAGAGAAATAATCAGACCGAAGACAAGTTCGCTGACAGAAGTTGTGGAATAGCCTTTACAGTTGGAAACTTGTATATGATTTGATTTGCAATAATCAATATCCACATGATCAACACCGGTAAAAGCAATGCAAATGTACTCTAAATGGGAAGCCTTTTTCAAGGCTGCAGATGAAAGGGGATAATTTGCGATGACAACTATGTCGGCGTCAGCAATTCTGTTTCCCAGTTCTTCCTGATTGTCCGGTTTCGTGTCATGGAAGGTGAAGTAATATTCTGAAGGTGTAAAATCTTCAATAAATGAATGTAATAATTCCGATGCAATGCCCAAAGGTTCTGCAATCACAATTTTTTTCATAACAAGCTCCTTTTTTGCTTATGAACAGTCGGACCGGCGATAATCCGGCTTGGTATTTGAGATAAGAAAACGCCGATAGTCATGCAAATAACTCCGATAAATTGGCGGAGGGTAAAAAATTCATGCAAGAATAAAATTCCCGATATGCCGCCAAAAACCATTTCCAAGCTGAGTATCATGGAAGCTTCCGTAGGAGGCAAATGCTTTTGTCCTACCGCTTGCAAAGTGTAAGCAATACCGGTAGAAAAGATTCCGGTATACAGCAGAGGCCACCAGGCATGCAAAATATTTTCTGTGGAAGCGGTTTCATAAAGAGAGGCTAATAATAAATTGAATATCCCCGTCACAAAAAACTGGCCTGAAGATAAAATGATGGGGGAAAACCGGCGAGTGAAATAATTAAGCATATGGATTTGTATGGTAAATCCGACAGCACAAAGAAGAATGAGCAGATCTCCATATCCGATAGTAAAATATTCTGTAACGGACATAAAATATACGCCGGAAATGGCAATCAGAGAACCGATAACGTGGTTGAATTTTAAAGGTTCGCCAAGAAATAAACCGGATAAAGGAACCATCAAAATATAAGTGGAGGTCAGAAAAGATGCTTTTGATGCTGTCGTGTATTGGAGTGCTACCTGCTGGAGTGTGGCACCGATGAAAAGAGGAATTCCTACACATAATATGGCGACAGAGAGCGGAATGGATGTTTTTACGGGATTATGCTGTCCTTTGCTGCATAAAATAATAGGAATCAGAACAGCTGAACCTATCAAAAATCGTATGCCGTTAAATGTGTAAGGACCTATAGAATCCATGCCTGCTACCTGAGCGACAAAGGCAAAACCCCAAATGACAGAGGCAAGCAGACAGAATAAACGATATTTCATCTGATACGCTCCAAGAAAATTTGTTATGATTATAGCATAAGAGATCAGAGAGGTGAAAATATGCAAATTAAATTGGCGGCAATTGATTTGGATGGGACATTACTGCGGGATGATATGACTATTTCCGAATATTCTAAAAGAATCATACGGGAAGTGGTCAATAGAAATGTCCGAATTGTTATTGCAACGGGAAGAATGTTCGATTCGGCCCGAATAAAGGCAGAGGAATTGGAATTGGGCGATGTGCCGATTATCTGTTATACCGGTGCATGGGTGATTCTCAGCCTATCGGGGAAACCGTTGATAAAAGAAGGGATAGATGTTTCCGTAGCAACAAAAATCTTTGCGCTGGCAAAGGAAAATAATTGGCTTGCCCACAGTTTTTATGATGATCAAATCTATTTGCCGAAACCCGATCCGTCAGAAGAAAAATATCAGAAATATCGTACAAAAAAAGTAAAATATTTGGGAGAAAAGTTTTATCACCCTGATGATAAACCGACCCGTATCATTTTTGCCAGTCCCGATGAATTGATCCGTAAAAAAATAAGAGCTGTCATGGAAGAAAATTTCGGCGAAAAAGTGGATGTTGTATTTCCCGGAGATGACTTTGTAGATGTTCAGATCGGAAGAGC
>URAA01000115.1 GCA_900545785.1 uncultured Dialister sp.
GGGAACGGATTGTTGAAAAATTTCCGGCTCGTTTAGAAAAAATGTTCACCGAAGAAGAACGGGACCATTGTGAGAAAAAAGGAAAAAATAAAGCCTATTCCTGTGCGGCCCTCTGGGCGGCCCGGGAAGCGGCAGGAAAAGCGCTCGGCATTGGAATCTTAGGTTCCGGTTTCGGCGATGCATATCTGACATGGACGAAATGGGGAGCTCCCATATTGCATTTGCAAGGAAATTTTGAAAAAAGAGCCGAAGAATTGGGAATTACCGATATGAGTATATCCATTTCTCATGAAAACGGGATGTCCGTAGCCGTAGTTGTCATGGAGGGGAAATCATGATCATTACAACAGCGGAAGAAGCAAAAAATTTGGACGAAAAAGTGATGAATGAATGGGGACTTTCCGAAGAAGTACTTATGGAAAATGCCGGTTCTTCCGTTGTTGAATTGACGGATCCTTATATTTTCTGGAAAAATTCTGCAGCGGTGATCCTCTGCGGGACGGGAAATAACGGGGGAGACGGGATGGTTATTGCCCGTTATGCTCATGATAAAGGCGCAAATGTCACCGTTTTACTCATGGGCGATGAAAAACATATGAGCCAATCATCCGTGATGTATAAAAATATAGCAGAAAAAATGGAAATACCGATCATAAAGATTTCTACGGCGGCAGAAGCAGCCGAATATTTCCTAAAAGCAGATATCATTGCAGATGCTCTTATCGGAACGGGTCTTAAAAGTGAAGTAACCGGAGAAAAAAGAAAAGTCATTGCTCTTATGAATGAATCGAAAGCGGTTATTGTCTCTGCAGATATGCCGAGCGGCATGAATTCCGACACGGGAAAAGAAGAAGGGATTTCCGTGTCGGCAGATTTCACCGTAGCTCTGGGATCGGTGAAGCGGGGCCATGTTTTATATCCCGGAAAAGAAAGAGCAGGACAACTTCTCTATTCACCCATCGGAATTCCCGATGCGGCAAGAGAGGAATACCCGATCCGGCAAACGGAAAAAGAAGATATCAGAAATTGGCTGCCCCGAAGAAGTCCGACGGCACATAAAGGAAATAACGGTTCTATAGGGATTATTGCCGGTTCTTGCGGCATGGAAGGCGCCGCTTTGCTGGCGGCACAAGGAGCATTGCATGGCGGAGCGGGAAAAGTGTCCGTTTTGTCCGTTGACCCGGTGGCAGCGGTATTGGCGGGAAAAATCCCTGAAATCATGGTTTCTTCTGCAGGAGAAGGTTCTTGTTTCCGAAAAGAAATGGCAAAATCCGTCATAAAAAAAATCAATGATTTTGACGTCATTGCCATCGGTCCCGGCATGGGGAGAGCGAAAGAAACGGGAGAATTTATTGCGCAAATACTCGGAACATATAAAGGAAAAATAGTTGTTGATGCCGATGCTCTCTTTGCCGTGGCGGAAGAAAAAATCGACTTGAAAAACTGTGATGCCGATCTGATTTTCACGCCCCATGTGGGAGAATTTTCAAAATTGACGGGACTTTCCCCGAAAAATATCGAAGAACATCGGATTGACCATGCCGTGGATTTTGCTGTAAGAAATCAGGTCACGCTGGTGCTGAAAGGAGCGCCGACGGTAATTGCCCTTTCGTCCGGGAAAGCATGGCTCAATCCTACGGGAAATGCGGGAATGGCAACGGGCGGTATGGGAGATACGCTGACAGGCATTCTTGCTGCTTTGGCGGGACAGGGATTATCGGCGGAAAGAGCAGCCGTTTCGGCTGTATTTTTGCACGGTCTTGCAGGAGACATTTTGGCAGGAGAAACGCTCGTCGGGTATACGGCAAGTGATGTGGCACGGGCTGTTCCGAAAGCAGAAAACATGGTGATGGAAGAGTGATTTTCAGAAAATTAAAACTTATCTTTGTCGCGGTCGGGCTGCTTCTGCTTATCATTTTATTTCTGAACCCGATCGATACGTTTCTGACGGAAGAGTCGGGAGAGGGCGGACAGGAGCTGATCGTCCGCATGCTTGACATGGGACAAGGCGATGCGGTTCTTCTTGAAAAAGCGGGAGAATTCGTCTTGATAGACAGCGGAGATGTCACTTATCGTCCGAAATTTAAAGAATATTTGAAAAAATATCATGTAAAAACTTTAGAATCTGTCATTATCACCCATCCCCATGCAGATCATATCGGCGGAATGCTCATGGCTTTCGGAATGACCGATGTGAAAAGAGTATACGATAACGGAGACACCATTCCCTCTTATATTTACCAAACCTACCGGAAAGTGATAGATAAAAAACAAATCCCCCGTCAGATACTGAAAGGCGGACAGAAAATCCAATTACTGCCGGGCGTATCCTTCGATGTGGCTGCCCCCTTATATAAAAGTGCAGTAAAAAATGAAAATTCAAGACAAAATAACAACAGCATTGCAGGAAAATTGAAATATGGGAATTTTACGATGTTCTTTACGGGAGACGCTGAAAAAGAAGAGGAGGAGGCCATTTTAAAAAGCGGTGCTGACATAAAGAGTATCGTACTGAAAGTAGGACATCACGGCAGCAAATCTTCGACGACAAAAAAGTTTTTGGATGTCGTTGCCCCTAAAGAAGCTCTGATTTCCTGCGGCAGCGGAAATTCCTACGGTCATCCGAATAAGAGTGTCACAGGCAGACTGGAAAAAGCCGGAGCCCGCATTTATCGCACGGACAGAGACGGAACGATTACGATAAAAACGGACGGAAAAACTTATCAAGTGATAAAAGAACATTAATGAGAAATCGAAAAAACAAAAATAGATTTCCCTATTACAAAAAATAGAAAATAAAAACTTTACACTAAGCAATAACATATCTTGAAAAAATTTATATCCGTAAAAGGACTTTTTTATAAAAATTTGACTTTCCAATGATGCCGAATTGTGCTAAATTTGGAAAATAATAAGGCGAAAGCCATCGTCCGACAGGACAGAATACGAGGTAAAAAATATGAGCATTAAAATTGGAATTGCCGGTTACGGCAATATCGGCCGCGGCGTAGAAACCGCCATCAAAGATAATCCCGACATGGAACTGGTTGCAGTATTTACAAGAAGAAATCCGGAAACAGTGAAAATTATGACAGAAAATGTTCCCGTCATATCCGTTTCCGATATTAAAAAGTGGAAAGATAAAATTGATGTCCTTATCCTTTGCGGAGGAAGTGCGACGGACCTTCCGAAACAGACACCGGAATATGCGAAAGACTTCAATGTTATTGACACCTTTGATACCCATGCAAATATTCCCGGACATTTTGAAGCCGTAGACAGTGCCGCCCGAAAGAACGGCAAGCTGGCAATGATTTCCGTAGGATGGGATCCCGGATTGTTCTCCCTTGCCCGTTTATATGGAAATGTAATTCTTCCTGACGGGACGGACTATACATTCTGGGGGAAAGGCGTATCCCAAGGCCATTCCGATGCCATCCGCAGAATTAAAGGCGTAAAAGATGCCAAACAATATACCTGCCCCGTGGAAAGCGCGGTTGAATCCGTGAGAAGCGGAAAAATGCCCGTACTCGGGACAAGAGACAAACATACAAGAGAATGTTTCGTCGTTCTGGGAGACGGCGCCGACGCTTCTTATGTGGAAGAACAAATAAAGACAATGCCGAATTATTTTGCCGATTACAATACGGTCGTCCATTTTATTTCCGAAGAAGAACTGAAAACCGAACATCAGGGACTGGCGCACGGCGGCTTTGTATTCAGAAACGGAAAAACAGGGGCTGACAAAGAAAATAACCATGTCATAGAATTCAGCTTAAAACTCGATTCCAATCCGGAATTCACCACTCATGTGGTAATTGCATATGCAAGAGCTCTTTCAAGAATGGCAAAAGAAGGACAAAAAGGATGCAAGACGGTCTTTGATGTCCCGCCGGCCTACCTCAGTGCAAAAAGCGGAGAAGAACTCAGAAAGACATTACTGTAATCATACATACGGTCCGTCTTGACAATTGCCCGTCGGATAGTGTATTCTTACATAAGTCAGCTATGCGGAGCGGTACTCAAGAGGCTGAAGAGGACGGTTTGCTAAATCGTTAGACGGGTCTCCCGTGCGAGGGTTCGAATCCCTCCCGCTCCGCCAGATAAATACAAGAAGATATCAAAAAGGTATCTTCTTTTTTGTTGAATTAAA
>URAA01000116.1 GCA_900545785.1 uncultured Dialister sp.
CGCTCTTCCGATCTTTCTTCTATTCTGTTCTAAGGAGACCTATGATTGAAGCTGAGCATGTATACTTGTCTTTTGGAAACAGGAAGATACTGAAAGATGTAAACCTGACAATTAATGACGGCGAGACTGTAGTAATCCTTGGAGCGTCGGGCTCGGGGAAATCTACATTACTTAAATTGATAATCGGTCTTTTAAAACCTGATTCCGGCCGTGTCTTAATTAATGGGAAAGAAATATCTTCTTTAACCGAAAAAGAAATAAATGAAGAAAGACGTAATATGGGAATGGTCTTTCAATATTCAGCACTTTTTGATTCTATGAATGTTTTTGAGAATGTTGCATTCGGCATCAGACAGCATACCCGTATGAACGAAGGAGAAATCAAGCAGATCGTAGAAGAAAAACTTAAAATGGTAGGGTTGGAAGGAACAGGAAATTTAATGCCGGCAAACCTGTCGGGAGGGATGAAGAAGCGAGTCAGCCTTGCAAGAGCCATTGCTTTGAACCCTCAAATCATTTTATATGACGAACCTACGGCAGGGCTGGATCCGATACGTTCAACGGATATCAGTTTGTTAATTAAGCAGATGCAAAAAGAAATGCGTGTCACCAGCGTGGTTGTTACTCACGATTTAAAATCTGCAGATATGATAGCCGATAGGATGGCATTTTTATATGAAGGATCTTTTTTAGAAATAGGAACAGGAGAAGATCTCTATAAATCGGAAGACAGGCGGGTAAAGCAGTTTATGAACGGATTGCCATCTGATGATATTGGTAAGAAAGTGGGTGATATCGGGTGAAGTGGTCTACTGAAGCTAAGGTCGGAGCATTTTCCTTGCTGGGAATTCTTCTTTTTGCGGCAATCATCATCCAGTTGAGCAGTACTGTTTTGTTTGGCAAAAGCGGATATCATGTAACGGCTTATTTTAAGGAAGCGGAAGGGATAGAGCCGGGAAACCCGATTCACTATGTCGGTGTAGATGTAGGTATGGTTGACCGCATTTCTATTGAAAATGGGGAAGCAGTCTTAAGACTCCGTTTTTATGATGATGCAAAAGTACCTAAAGACGCAGAATTTTCGATCCAGACCAGCAGCGTGATGGGCGGAAAGTATATAAAGGCTTCCGGCGGGCAACCGGACAAAGGATATTTGCAGGATGGTATGGTAATCCAAGGGAAATCGGCACCCGGGATAGATGTGGCCATGGACAAAATGGATAAGTTATTAATATCCGTCCAGGCAATGGTTGATGGAATTAACACCATTGTTACAGATCCGATGACGCAAAGAAGTATGAAAAACGGCATATATAATTTTGATTCCGTTTCTGCAAACTTGGCTGTTTTGACGGAGCAGGGAATCCGAATTGCCGATCAGATAGAGGGCGTTACGTCCCAGATGAATTCCATGCTCTACCAATTGAACGGAGATGGAAAGACCGTTGAAAATGCCAGAAAAATTATGGAAAATTTAGCGACGGCCTCCGAAAATGCCAGAGCCATCTCGGGAGATGCCCGCAATGTATCGGATCGTTTGAACAATATAGTAAACGGAGAGAATTTGTCTATTTCCGGAGAATTGTTATATAATACTAAAAACGATGAATTTTCTCCCAATGTATCTCTTCGGATCGGAGGAGATTCATTTGCATTATTCGGGATAGAATCATTTACGGAAGATCCCTTATATAATGTACAATTTGGAAAAAAACGAGGAGATTTTGAATTCCGCGGAGGCGTTATTCGAAATAAGTTCGGAATAGGTACTTCTTATGTTTCCGATAAATGGCGATTTGATGCCGACTTGTACAATCCGAATGATTTGGCAATGAGGCTGAGAGGGGCTTATGAAATATATCCGAATCTTTATGCAGTAGGGCAGTCTATATTTCCCCACAGTCGGCGCGGCGGCGGTGAATATGTGGGACTTGGATATACTTATTGATCGATAATCTCAGAAGGGATGAAAAGATAATGAACAGAAGAAAAAAAATGATGCTGACCCTGTCTTTGTTAACGGTATTTTCATTAGGGACTGCTACAGTACAGGCAAGAGAAAAACTTCATTTTACAACAGATCCGAAATTGACGGAAAAAGCAGTTGAAGCACAAATGAAGCAAACGAATAATGAACGGACCGTTAATTTTGATAATATGCTCCTGCAAAAAAATTTGGGTACAATGATTTCCGAAATAAAAGAATCGCAACCGGCACAAACCTTGGACATTGATTTGAAGGGTGCTGTGGCAACGGCGATCCAAAATAACAGGGATATCCGTCTTTCCGAATTATCTTTGGAAGAGGCGGAAGCTGCCGTCAGTCAGGCGGCTGCAGGAAAAAATCCCTCATTGGGATACAGTTGGAGAAGAAATCAGATTAAAGCTTCAAGCACAGCTGCCGTTAATGCAGGGACCAATCACGGCTATGTTCAGGGACTGAATTTAACTTGGCCGATTTGGACCGGCGGGGCTGTAGAAGGTGCTATTGATGCGGCAAGATATGCCGAAGATATAGCTCATATCAATGTCTATCAGACAGAAGCGGCTACAAAGCTGGCCGCAGCCAAAGCTTATTATCAATACTTGGAAATGACAAATTTGGCAGAAATTGCCGATGAATCCGTCAAAAACTTAGACGGGCATATGACAAATGTTCAGCAGCAGTACAATGCCGGTATCGTAGCAAAGCTCGATGTGCTGTCCTCCAATGTTTCGTTGGCTAATGCGAAACAGAGCAGTATATCCGCACAAAATAATCGAGACATTGCGGAAGCCAATCTGAATAATATTATGCGTCTTCCTTTACAAACTAAATTAAATCCTTCGGATAGAAATTTCCCGGAGCCTGCGTTTGATATTACTATGGAACAGGCCATAGCTATGGGACATAAATATCGTTGGGAATTGATTAAGGCTGATTATAATGTTCGTATCGCCAAAGAACAGGTGAGAATTGCAAAAGCCGGATATATGCCGACAGTTGCAGTCGGCGGCGGATATGAGTGGGGAACGGCCGGGTTCAGTGGTTTTGAAAAGGATGACTGGACTGTTTACGGAACAGTGAGCTGGAATTTATGGGATGGCGGAGTTACGGATGCCAAAATTAAGAGTGCTAATGCCGGCTTGAAATCGGCAGAAGAATTGCTGCTTCAAACCAGAGAAACCATTGAACTTGAAATCCGTCAGGATTATCTCAATGTTCTTTCGGCCAAAGAACAAATCAGGGCTGCCGAAGCATCGGTGGAACAGGCAGAAGAGGCTTATAAGATTGCTACAGTAAGATACCGTTCGGGAGTAGGAATCAACTTGGATGTTCTTGATGCCCAATTGGCGTTGAATCAAGCCAGAACGAATTATATAACTGCTTTGTATAACTATAATATCGGTCTTGCTACTCTTGAAAATGCTATGGGAATTCCTGCGGTTATGCACCCGGAATTTACCGGCAATTAGTCTATTTACTTTTCATAAAACGGCGGTAATACACATTGAATTCAAAAATTAAATGGTGGTTAAATGGGATCGGTGCAATTATTTTAGTGATAATTGCCGTGCTTTATCTCATTATACGTCCAATTGCAGTGCAAAATCTGGAACCGGTCATTATACAGGCGGCGGAAGAAAAAATCAACGGAAAGTTATCATGGCGGATGATGGATTTGGATCCGAAATATAACCTTTCTTTTGATTATTTATCCTTAAAAGATGAAAATGACAGGGATGTTTTAAAGTCCTCCAATATAACTGTCGATTGGTCGGCATCAGCGTTGTGGGATTACTATATGAATAACGGTGCTCTTTTGAACGTTGTAAGAAGTATCACCATAGAAGAGCCGGAAATATGGATTCAAGAAAAGCCGAACGGAGAATGGAATATTCAGAATATCATCAGAGATAATACAGAAGAGACAAAGGGAGAGTTTAAAGGGAATGTTCTGATCGACAAGGGAAAGGCTACAATAAATCTTCTTTCCGGAGAAACTTATGAATTTGATAAATTATCAGGAGATTTCCGGTGAGATCGGAAGAGCGTC
>URAA01000117.1 GCA_900545785.1 uncultured Dialister sp.
CTCTTTCCCTACACGACGCTCTTCCGATCTGAGAATGTTACAAAGATTATGAAATATATTTTATAGCGGGAACCGATGCCGTGGCAGATTTGCCCAATTGGAAATATAACAGAGAACTTTTGAATTCCTGCCATTTTATTTGTGCAAGCCGTCCCGGCTGCCGGGAGCAGGTTAAGAAAGCAGTTGAATATTTCGGTGAACTGGGAGAGGAGAAAATCCATTTTTTAAAAACGCCGGAACTTGAAATATCATCCACTATTTTGAGGAATTGGATTCGTGTCGGACACTCTGTTAAATATATGATTCCCGATTGTGTCATCAGTTATATATACAGTCATAAACTTTATAAAGGAATACCTATTAATGAAACTTGAAGATATACAAAAAGATTTGAAAAAAAGATTATCAAAGGAAAGATATACTCATTCCGCAGAGGTAGCGCACGCTGCACTTGTATTGGCAAAACGGTACGGAGCAAATCCGAAAGAGGCGGAACTTGCCGGTTGGATACATGATTGTGCCAAGGAATTAAAATTATCTGAAATGCAGACCATCGTTTCGGATTACGGGTTAAAATTGGATTCTCTTATGCTTGAGAGCCGTGCCCTTTTGCATGGACCTGCAGGCAGCATATTGGCAGAAACACGATACGGCATTGATAATAAGGAAATCCAAAGTGCCATTTATTATCACACCACGGGACGTCCTCAAATGAGTCTGCTGGAAAAAATCATCTTTCTTGCCGACTATATTGAACCGCATAGAAATTTCCCCGGAGTTGAGTTGATTCGGGAAAAAACAAAGATTGACTTAGATGAAGGGTTATTGGTTGCTTATAACGCAACGATTTCACATCTATTGAAAAATGATGCATATATCTATGATCTGACATTTACAGGTCGTAATGATTTGATATTACAGATGGAAAAATAAATGAAAAAGACCAAAGGGAAAAGAAGGATACGCTATGGAAAACTCACTGTATTCTTGATTCTTATGGCAGCTTTACTGTTTTTGTCAATTACGGCGGCTGTACAGGGATTTAATTATGTAATGAGTCATTTTTCCAAGGGGGATGAAAATAAACCGTCTTATTATCTTATAGTAGGTATCGATGACCGGATTACACCCGAAGCCGATGCGATCATGGTAGCTGCCGTAAATAATAACCAGAAAGAATTGACTTTAATTTCGATTCCCGGCAACACGAAAGTTAATAAAGATAAAAAAACGCATATTTTATTAAAAAGCACATTCTCAGAAGGAAATATTGAAGAAACCAGAAGTGCAGTTGAAAATTTACTTCATGTTCGTATCAATAAATACGCCGTCTTTGACTATCAGAAATTTCAGTCTTTGCTGGATAAGATCGGACCGGTCGATCTGTATGTGGAAAAGATGATGAGTCATGATGATGCGGATGGAAATTCAGAGATTTTTTTGAACCAAGGGTACCAATTTCTGGATTCAAAACAAAGCTTGGGATACATGAGGTATATTGATGCTGCGGATGGTGAAATCGGACGCATTCAAAGAGAGGAACGTTTTCTTAAAAAAATATTGACCGATATGAAAGAAAATACGGCTTTATTTAATTGGGGATTGACCCGCTATTATTGGGAGGCTCTTGATACCGATTTAAATAATGCGGAAATGGCGGTCATTGCTTATGATATAACAAAATTTCCTATGGAAAATTGCCGCTTTGTTATTTTGCCGGGGGAATTGCAAAATGAAAATAATCAGAAGATATGGATTGCCAATCCTATAGAAACTCAAAAAATTATTGGTTTAACTTTAAATGAAAATCCATCATAAAGGAGAAATAGAATGGAAAAAACAATTGAAATTATTTGCGAAGCCTTATCTCATAAGAAAGGTGTCTTGATTAAAGTACTGGATGTCAAAGATTTGACTTCTATTGCCGATTATTTTGTATTGTCTTCCACCATGAACAAGAAACAATCGCAAGCAGCTGCCGACGAAGTGGAAGAAAAATTAAAAGAAATAGGAATAAAACCTCTGAGGAAAGAAGGCTATCGGGAAGGAGACTGGATTCTTCTTGATTTTGGTGATGTAATTGTTCATATTTTCACAGATCAGGAAAGAAATCATTATGATTTTGACACTCTGTGGAAAGATGCTCCGGCAGAAAATTATTCGGATAATGAAGAAAAATGAAAAATAATATGAATGAAGACAGTAAAACAACCGTTCAATCGCCATGGAAGGAAAATTCTATTGCTGAACTACCGGTTGCAAGAATTACTTCTTTCGGAGCTTTTCTTGACGGAGGAACGGGGAACAGTTCCGATGATATTCTCCTTCATAACGGGCAACAAACGTCACCCGTGAACGAAGGAGATATCGTTAAGGTATTTCTTTATCATGATCCCCGCCATAGATTAACGGCCAGTATGCGGCTTCCCAAATTAAATATAGGAGAAGTCGGATATACCGAAGTTATGCTTACAACCCGCTTTGGCGCTTTTGTAGATGTGGGAACGGAACGGGGAATCTTTCTTCCGTTTTCTGAAATGATTGAGCCTGTTCAAAAAGGACAGAAAATTTGGATTAAACTATATCAAGATAAAACCGGACGGCTGGCGGTAACTACATATGTAGATGATGAAATGAAGGCGCTTTCCAGACCTTGCAGCGGTATTAAAGAAGGAGATACCATCAAAGGTACAATATACAATAAGACCGATCAGGGAGCTTTTATGATTACTCGTGAACGTTGGATTGGGTTTCTTCACAAGAGTGATTTTCCTAACATACTTAAATTGGGACAAGAATTGTCAGGACGTGTAACTTTTATACGCAAAGACGGAAATGTCAATATTTCTCTTCGTCCGACTAAAGAAAAAGCTATGGACGGTGATATGGAAACATTAATATCTTTCATGGAAAAGCACGAAGGAATTCTGCCCTATAACGACAAAAGCGATCCGATTCTCATCAAAATGAATTTGGGAATGAGTAAGGCCGCATTTAAAAGAGCTCTCGGTCATTTGTTAAAAGAGCAAAAAATAATAATAAATGAAGGAGAAATAAAACTTAAATAAAGCTGATATTGATTTATCTTTCATGATATATTTATCAGAAATAGAAAAAATCGTTTGAGACTGGACCTCCTACTGACGGGTCAGTCTTTTTATTTTGCTTTGATGGAAATGACGGGACGATCAAAATTAAACCATACATGGTTCATTGCTTGTACAAGAGCTGTCCGGCTTTCATTTTTATGCAATATTCGTTGACCTTATGCATTAAATACTATAAAATAAAAAACAAACTATAAATGATTTTCCATAGGGGGAACTATGAAAAGATATAGAAGTATGAAAATCAAGGAAATTATTCAAAGTCAAATTATAGAAACACAGGAAGAACTGGCATCGGCTCTTCAAAAGGAAGGTATTGCAGTAACACAGGCAACGGTTTCACGAGATATAAAAGAGATGATGCTTGTTAAAATACCGTATGAAGACGGACGCTACAGATATGCATTACCTACAGAAAAGTCAAATATGATTTCCAGAAATCATACGGCACTTCTCTTCCAAGGAGCTATTACCAAAATAGACAGCAGTTTAAATTTTATAGTGATTCATACTTTGCCGGGATCCGCGCAGGCAGTGGCGTCGGTAATTGACCAGGAAAAGTCTGATGATATTATGGGAACATTGGCAGGAGATGACACGATCTTGGTCATCGCAAAAACCCCCGAAGGGGTAGAGTCTTTTAAAAAACATATTGAGGAACTGTTGCAGGCATAGGAGGCCGTATGCTTCAGAGTTTGCATATTGTAAATTTTGCGATTATTGAAGATACCGTCATTGAAGTATCTGATAAAACCACCGTTTTTACGGGAGAAACAGGATCCGGTAAATCCATATTGGTTGATGCTCTTGCTATTCTGACGGGACGTCGGGCAAGAACAGATTTGATTAGAACCGGCGCCGATTTCTTTCAGGTGGAGGGGATCTTTTATGCAGATTCCGAAATCAATGCTCTTCTTTCCGAATTAGG
>URAA01000118.1 GCA_900545785.1 uncultured Dialister sp.
AAAAAGACTGTTTCCTGCAATTCAGATCGCAGTCAGCCAATTCAGAAACAAAATGGAAATATCTGCCCGGGTAAAGGATATGGAACGGGAACTGGCCTCTCATAAAATAATAGAGAGGGCAAAAGGCCTTTTGATAGATTATTATCATATAACGGAAGAAGAAGCTCATCGTAAAATGCAGCAGGTCAGTATGAAAAGAGGTCTGGCTCTTTCCGAAGTGGCACAACGTGTCGTGAAAGAAATTATGCTAAAGAAAAATAAATAAATTTTATTGTTGTTTGATAAAGAAAAGGAGATGTAAAAATGAAATTCACATTTTATGGGCATGCTTGTTTTCAAATCGATACGGGAAAAGAAAAATTGCTGTTTGACCCGTTCTTGTCCGGAAATGGTTCGGCGGCTATAACGGCAGACAAAGTGGAGGCGGACTATATTCTTTTATCCCATGCACATGCGGATCATTTCGGGGATGCTCCTGAAATTGCCAAAAGATTAAAATCCCAAGTGATTGCCATACCGGAAATTATCGGCCGATTCCCCGAAACGGTTACTGATTTTCAGCCGATGAATTTGGGAGGAACTTATAAAGCGTCTTTCGGAACAGTAAAAATGGTACAGGCACTTCACAGTTCCGGCGTGGAAGGCGGAGTGGCGGCAGGTTTCATTATCAGCTTTAATAATGGCATCACCGTTTATTATGCGGGAGATACCGCATTATTCGGCGACATGAAATTATTTGGAGAACTTTTTGATATTGATTATGCCGTATTGCCTATCGGTGACAATTATACAATGGGAGCGGAAGATGCTGTCGTAGCTTCAAAGTTTTTGAAAGCTAAAACGGTTATTCCGATTCATTACAATACATGGCCTGTTATTTCTCAAGATCCCAATGATTTCAGAGCTTTGGCAGAAAAGGAAAATATTTCTGTACAAATTGTAAATCCCGGAGAGGCTGTAGATTTATAATATAAAATATTCAGCAATAAAAAAATCGGACTTCGAGGTCGGACACATTCGAAGTCCGATTTTTTAATTTACATTAATAAAGTTTAGTAATAAAAAAGAGTCAGGAGCAGGAATCGAAACTGCGGCCGATATTGAATAAAATAATACCTGTGCTTTGCATGTCCGTCTTCGGTGCTGTTCCCGACGACCTTGACTTTGACTTCGATCCTGTGTCCGAACCGAGCGACCAAGAAAGAAGCGACCTTGCAAAATCAGGAACAGAAAACGTGGTGGCAGCACTCAATGCAGGACTGGTATCCAAACGGACGGCATTGAAAGAGCTGAAACAACAGAGTGAACGGACGGGAGTCTGGACGAATATTACCGACCAAGACATCATGAACGCTTCCGACGAAATAGAAGAGGAAGGGGAGATGGGAGGTTTCCTGGGAATGCTCGGAACACAAGGCGGCGAGCCGGGAGAAAATGAACAAAACGATGGTGATTCCGGTGAAAATACCGGGTCGGAAACAGAAGGCGATAAATTACCTGCGAAGAAAGAAAGACCGCCTGAAAAAGGCAAATTAACGAAGGACGGGGATTTTAAAGAGTCCGATCATCCGAGGGATAAAAACGGGAGGTTTACTTCCGGAGGTGGGGGAGAATCTGATTGTAGAGAGTACAAGAATAAAGTTGTAAAATTATCCAAGCAAGAGTATGCTATAATCATGCATGAACTCGGTACTCATTTAACTAAAGAACAGCGGAAACAAAAAATCGTATATAAGTATATTGGGGATTATCTCTATACAGTAGAAAATAACGGATTTAATGAATATAAAATTATTGGCAGAGTTAGAATTGATTGAGGAGGTTAAGTATGTGGGAAGAATTAGAGAAAATATTAAAAGAAATGTGGGATGATTATGAATTTTTATTAGGTGTTAAGGTACATCTGCCGACAGAGGAAAATAAAAAAGAAATGCTTGACGCCATCAAAGCCGGATGGATAAAAACACCGGAAGATGCGGTAAGATATTCTATGGCAATCTATCAAGATGATCCTTTTGTGAAAAGAAAGCCTGAGGAAAAATAAAATCTTGCTCATACAAGCTCGCGCAAGCGGGCTTTTTTAATGGGAAAAATAACATGGTGTGGGAAGGAGGCCGGTCTAATTGAAATACATCAAAGCGTTTTTAATGACAGGGGAGTTATTTATATATTTATCAGTCCCGTCCTTGTTCGACGATAAAGATCTTAACGTACGGAAATAAAAAGCTAAATTAGATCACATTAAAATGTAAAGAAAAAAGCAGGGATCTACCTATGAAAGGATAAATTTCCTGCTTTATAATTTAGAGGATTTCTTTGGCTGTAAGAATTAATTTTCTTTAGATAGTTCTACCATTCTATCAAATCGTTCTTGTATGGTTTTTGAAGGAAGTTTATCCATCAAGCTGACTATGATAATGGCACCGGCAGAAAATAAAAATCCCGGTATCAGTTCATATAATCCGAACCATTCGAAATGTTTCCAAACGAGTACGGTAATGCCGCCGACGATGATGCCGGCATAAGTACCTTTCAGGGTCATTCGTTTCCAATAAAGAGAAAGAAGTACCGCCGGACCGAAACAAGCGCCGAATCCTGCCCAAGCGTAAGAAACGATTGCAAAGATATAACTGTTCGGATCAGAAGCTAAATAAATGGAACATGCCGCAATGAGAAGTACGGTTATACGGCTAATTAAAATGAGTTCCTTTTCACCGGCATTTTTTCTAAGAAAAGGTTGATACAGATCTTTAGATACGGCAGAGGCCGTCACTAAAAGCTGAGCAGAGGCGGTACTCATGATAGCTGCTAAAATAGCGGACCAAATGAGGCCGGTAACAAAAGGCACGGAGAGTGTTTCCGCCATGACGATAAAAACTCTTTCTGCATCGGCGTTTTCCAAAGGAACAGTTAAATATGCTTTACCGACGATTCCGATGGCAACTGCAAAAGTAAGTGATAAAATGACCCAAGTCATTGCTATTTTTGTCGATTTTTTTAAATCTTTCGGATCGCTGATGGCCATAAATCGGACAAGGATATGAGGCTGTCCGAAATATCCCAAACCCCAGCCGAGGGATGAAATCATCATGATGACTAAAGTCATACCGCCCATAGAAGCGGGGAAGAAGGAGAAAAAATCTTTTCCTTCCCCTGCCAATGCAGCAACAGTGGGAGCAGGGCCTCCCATAACGATAGTGGCGGCAATGGGGATGTAAAGTACGGTAAAGAACATCATGGTGCCCTGAACGAAGTCCGTCATGCTTACGGCGGCAAATCCGCCTAAAAAGGTATAAAAAATAACGACTCCGGCACCTACTAAAAGCGCTGTAAAATAGGGGAGACCGAAAATCGTATTAAATAACTTTCCTGCCGATACAAAGCCGGAAGAGGTATAAATAACAAAGAATAAGATAATAAAAAGAGCACAAATAAGACGGAGACCGCTCTTTTTATCTTCGAATCGATTTGATAAATAATCGGGGATCGTCAAACTGTTATCGGCTATTTCTGTATAGTGACGGAGACGTTTGGCAGTCAATACCCAGTTGGCAAAAGTGCCTACGATCAGTCCGAATCCCGTCCAAAAAGCCGATAATCCGTGCAGATAAGCATAGCCGGGTAATCCCATAAGCATCCATCCGCTCATGTCGGAGGCTTCCGCACTCATGGAAGTTACCCATGGACCCAGTTTTCTGTCACCTAAAATATATTGGGATAAATTCTTTTGTTTACGAGAATAATAGAGTCCGATAATCATCATTACGGCCAGGTAAATGATGAAAGCAAGCAGAATGCCTATATTATTTTGTAAATTCACTGATAAATCCTCCTTAAGCAATGGTTTTGGAAGCCATTGCTCTTATTTGTCAGTTTATGTTTACCTGTACAGAACTAATGACTATTTATACATAATAATATTTAAATATAATAATGTAAAGTTT
>URAA01000119.1 GCA_900545785.1 uncultured Dialister sp.
GATCTCAGAATCGGAGGAATCGCTCCGATAATCGGTCCGATAACGGGAACCATTTCTACAACACCGGCAAGCAACCCGATGACCAGCGGATAGGGAATATCCATAATCCACATACCGATAAACACAACCAGTGTCATTAAAACGGATAACAGCAATTGCCCATGAATATATGCCCTTAAAACAAAATGGATTTCTTTAAATAACATTTTTATATGGGCATGATATCTCTCGGGGAAAAAACCGGCAATCAAGGATGAAAAAATACTTCCTTTCTTCATCATATAAAAAGTAATAAAGGGAACAACGATTAATTCAATCACCGTACTTGCAAAAGAGAAAATGGCAGAAAGACTGAACTGCGCAATTTTTAAAGAATATTCTCCTATATCCTGCAGCACTCTGAAAATAAGATTCTGCGCTTCCGGAGGCAATAAACTTAAATTATATTCTTTTTCCAACTCGGGAATTGCCTGTTGAAGGGCATTAAATGTAGCCGGCAAGCTTTTGGTAAATGCCCTTAATTCTGTCAGGAAAGGAACAAAAATATGAATCGCTATAAGGTATAAAACACCTACAAATATACAGAAGGAAATGACTATGGAAAAATCATAGGGAAATTTTTTTATTCCCGTTTTCATGACATTTCTATGTATCCACTGTGCAAGAGGTGTTAAAAGTATAGCAATAATGAGCGATATGCCGAATGGAAATAGGATCGCCGGCGCGGCGATTATTACTATCAGAAAAAACACTACAATAGATATTCGCAGCCAAAACTCCGAAGTTCTTTTCATTTACGCCTCCTTCAAAAAGGGATTATATTGCTTTTCATATCCGATATTGGTCGCTTCTCCATGTCCTGAAAGCACTACCACATCATCAGGCAATGTAAACAAATTATTTTTTATATTAGTTAAAAGTTCGGTTATATTTCCCCCCGGAAAATCAGTACGTCCGATGGAGCCCTGAAAAAGTGAATCTCCTGAAAACACTACGCCTTCTTTTTTCAGATAAAAAGAAACACCTCCGGGAGTATGTCCGGCAGTATTTAATACTTCGAAATCCAATCCGGCAATTTCTATATGCTCACCGTATTCCACCCATTTATCCGCATCTTCACAAATGATCGGAGCCGGAAATTCAAAAGAAAGATTTTTTCTCGGGTCTTTTAAATACGGTTGATCCTTTTTATTCATATAAACTTTCGCTTCCTTGAAAGCATTTCTCAATTCATTTAGCCCTGCCATATGATCCACATGAGCGTGAGTTAAAAAAACGGCCTTTACTTTTACTTTCAACTTTTCAACAGCATTGATAATATTCTCCGGTGTAAACGAAGGATCTATAATAACCGCATCCATAGTTTGCTCATTATAAATGATATAAGTATTTGTCATAAACGGACCGAGAATAAGATAGGTTATTTTCATGAGCCGCTCCTTTATTTCAAAACAATTTCGATGAATCGATAATAATGGTCACCGGACCGTCATTATCGGATGTAATGTTCATGTGTGTTTGAAACTTTCCTGTTATTATATGTACTCCCGATGCTCTGCAAAGACTGACAACCGATTCATAAAGTTCATTTGCCTGCTCAGGATTTTCCGCTTCGGTAAAACTCGGTCTCCTTCCGTGCCGACAATCTCCGTACAGGGTAAATTGAGAGATCAGTGCCACACCGCCGTTTATATCTTGCACAGAATGATTCATTTTATCGTTTTCATCTTCAAAAATACGGAGATGTAATATTTTATCGACTATATATTGTGCATCTTTTTCGGTATCACCCTTTCTTACTCCTATAAAAGCAAGTAATCCTTTACCTATACGTCCCGTCTCTTTTCCTTCAGAAACTACTTGGCACCAATTACATCTCTGGATAACGGCTCTCATTTATCCTCCTTTGGAAGAACGCATCCGATGAACGGAATGCACACCTTTAATACGGCGAATCTTCGTCATAATATAGTCTAATTGTTGCAAATCCTTGATTTGAATCCCTAAATTCATGACTGCCGTTCCGGCATTTTCCACTTTAACGGTAGCTGACGATACAGAAAGTTTCATTTCTGTCAAAGCAGCTAAAATATCTGCCATGAGACCTGTCCGGTCATAGGATATGACTTCGATAATGACCAAAAACATACCGTTTGTTTCCTGTTCCCACTCCACTTCAATCTGACGTTCTTTATCCGTTAAATTAACTATATTGGGGCAATCTGCGCAATGCACGGATACACCTCGTACCCTTGTTACATACCCGATGATTTTATCTCCCGGAACAGGATTACAGCATTTTGCCAGATGAACATCCAGCCCTTCTTCTCCTCTGACAAGTACGCCGTTACCGGATCTCTTCTTGATGCTCCGCATCTTTAAATTTTCAAAATCTTTTGCTGTTTTCAGGCCGGTCAGTTTTTCCGTACTTGCATCTTTTTTATAGAGTTCAATCAGTTTAATAACGACGCTTTTTAAGGCAATACCGCCATATCCGACGGCAGCAAGAATATCTTCTTCGGAAATATTGTTAAAATATTTTCCTACTTCTTTCAGTCTGTCTTTTGCAGTAATCTCTTTCCATTTATAACCGAGATGCTCTAATTCTTCCGTAAGCAGTGCCTGTCCCCGGGCAATGTTTTCCGGCCTAGATTCTTTTTTAAACCAACTTCGAATCTTAGCTTTGCTTTCTGTCGCTCCGACCATATTGATCCAATCGTAGCTGGGTCTTCCCGTCTTAGATGTAAGAACAGAAACAATATCTCCATTTTTCAGTTTTGTATCAAGAGGGACTATCTTATTGTTGATTTTAGCTCCGATACAGTGATTGCCCACTTCCGTATGAATCCGGTAAGCAAAATCAATGGGAATGGAACCTTTGGGAAGATTTATTACATCTCCCTTTGGTGTGAATACAAATACTTCATCGGAAAATACATCTAATTTTAAAGCATTTAAAAACTCTTTTGAATTAGATGTATCCTGCCATTCCAGTAATCTTCTGAGCCAACTGATCTTTTGATCAAATCTTTTGGAACCTGCTTTATTTCCTTCTTTATATCTCCAATGGGCAGCAATGCCATATTCTGAAATATGATGCATTTCCCAAGTGCGGATCTGTATTTCAACCGGCTGTCCTTTGGTTCCGATAACGGTCGTATGAAGGGACTGATACATATTCGGTTTCGGAACGGCGATATAGTCTTTAAATCGATTGGGCAACGGTTTCCATAAAGAATGGGCAATTCCTAAAACGGCATAACACTGCGGAACGGTGTCCACTATGACTCGAACTGCATATAAATCATAAATCTGGGACAAGTCTTTATTATCCCGTTTCATTTTTTTATAAATGCTGTAAAAATGTTTCGGCCGCCCTGTAATCGTAGCTTTAATGCCCGAATCTTCTATATGTTGATGAAGGACTTTCATAGTATCATCGACAATTTCTTCTCTGACTTTGCGTTTTTGCCGCATCTGCCGTACAAGATCATAATACTCTTCCGGATGGAGATAGTGGAAACACAAATCTTCTAATTCCCATTTAATGTTATAGATCCCCAGACGATGTGCCAGCGGTGCATAGATTTCCATAGTTTCTCTTGATATGCGCTCTTGTTTTTCCTTGCGGAATACCCCGAGCGTTCTCATATTGTGCAATCGATCCGCCAGTTTAATAACTACGACACGGATGTCCTGTGCCATGGCAAGAAACATTTTTCGGAAATTTTCTGTTTGTTGGTCTTCTTTATTTTTATAATGGAATTGAGATAATTTTGTGACTCCGTCTACCAAAAAAGCAACTTCATCACCAAAAAGCATTTTGATATCGTCCAGAGTATACTCCGTATCCTCCACCACATCGTGAAGGAGCGCCGCGCTGATTCCTT
>URAA01000120.1 GCA_900545785.1 uncultured Dialister sp.
TTATAAAGTATAATCCGATTACATCTCAGGCTTACGGATCGTTCAGACTTCCTCCGTTATCCTCATATATGGCCATTCCCAAGAGAATGGCATCCGCAGATGTTTTCACGTCTCCGTCTTTAATTGCATCCAACATCTCCTGTTTATCTTCATCTTGTTCTAAAAATTCAAACATACCACGGATAAAATCTTCCGAATCATCTCTCAGTTTAAGTAACTCAATTCTTAATTCTTTATCAAGTTCCCGTGACATTTTCCTACCCCCGTCAAACGCTATTCTATATTCATTCTACCAAGGATTTCATAGTTTGATAACCCTTTTATCTTAAATGTACTTATAGTTACCAATGTATTTAATTACTATTTTTTCTTGCTTCCTTATCCGGAAGTAATCCTATCACCTCTTTTTTATGCATAACAAAAAGACGTATTGACCGGATTCCATATTTAAAAACTGAAATCTTCTAATACGCCTTTTCTACCTTTCCTATTTATCTGATACAGGGAATCTTTATTCCACTCTTTTTCCCTGTTTCCATGCTTCCCGGGCCTGATTCAGAGACATATCATTCGCGCAATTAGCCCAATCCGGATAATCCTCCTGTACAGCATCATCCATCCACCCGCACACCGGGCACTCATCGAATGAATTGGGAAAATCAAACATATGTCTGTGGCAAACGGGACACATATGAGACTCAAACATGTACTTATTGCAGACAGGGCATATGTGTCTTTCATGCTTCTCCGTCATTTTCTAAATCTTTCTCCTTTTATGAAAAATAATATTTCCCCTGTTTTCCTTCCGGGATAAACGAAGTAAATACTCCTCTATCCGGGTTTCCTTTGACAAATAAATTCATTCGTTTGTCGTACCGAACAATCTGCTGTCTCTTTCTACCGACAACAAGGTGTTCATTCATGAATTTCTTTGCATCGCCGGTTGTTTCTTCTCTACCTTTATTGTCCGCTATTTCTTCTTTTTCCGCAACATTCCGTGACGGTGGAAAGATTTTATTATTTTCCTTCTCTTATAATGATCGGGCAATAAAAAAACAGCACCGTCTATCGGTACTGTCTTTTTGGTGACCCAGGAGAGATTCGAACTCCCGACACCTTGATTCGTAGTCAAGTGCTCTATCCAGCTGAGCTACTGGGCCTCATGGCAGGGGCAGAGGGACTCAAACCCCCAACCTACGGTTTTGGAGACCGTTGCTCTATCAATTGCGCTATGCCCCTATTGCGAGAGGGTTTCCTCTGCATGACTGCACTATAATAACAAATATTTAATAAAATTGCAAGTTTTTTTCTTTTTTTTGCCCTTTTTCCTCCTTGGTAGGGAATAAATATTCGGCTACCTCATCTGGTGCATATACAGGAGGCGCTCTGGATGGTACAATAGAGTTATTCACAGGTAAAAGGAAAAATCCTTTTTTCATTCTCTTTATTTTGTTCTGCTTTCGCAGTTATTCACAGAGGGCATGAAATTTCCTTTTAGCTTTTTGTCCGATACTGACTTGCTTTTTTTATGATTTCCCTTTTTTATTCACTGCTGTTCACAGTTTTTCACATTTTTTTCACATCTTTTCTGTGAATTCGGCGGAAAGGAATTTTATGGATATTTTTTCACTTTGGGGACGGGTTCTTTCTTATGTGAAGGAAGAAAATCCTCAGTATTATGATAAATTTTATAAGGAAATTTATCCCGTTTCATTTGAAAACGGTCTTTTTACGATCATGACCAAGGAGCCTTATCTGACTGTCTGGATCGAAGGGGTTTATAAATCGGATCTGGAGCGTTTTCTCTCCGATGAGACGGGCTCTTCCGTGACCCTTGTCATTCACGGAGGGGGCGAGAAAGCGCCTTCTTCGGATCTGCCTTCTCTTCCGAAAATAGAGGAGGAAATCAAAGATCCTTCTCCCATTCCCGATTTTTCCAATCTGGAAGCGAAAAATATCGACGAAGTGTCTCTTCCGAGCATCGATTCCATCGCTTCTTCTTCGGAAATTTCTCAAAAAACCCTGACCGTGAAGGAAAATGTTCCTTATAATCCGAATCCGGTAAACAGGAAAAATACTTTTGAAAATTTCGTCAAAGGGAACTGCAACGATATGGCATTCGAAGCGGCGCTTGCGGTGGCAAAGTCGGCGGTGGAGCCCGATATGGCGTTTTCTTCGTATAATCCTCTCTTCATTTACGGTCCTTCCGGTCTCGGGAAGACTCATCTTCTCCATGCGATCTGCAACTATGTGAACGACGTCCGTCCCGATCTGTCCGTGCTTTTCGTATCGAGTGAAACTTTTACGAATGAGCTCATCGAAGCGATCCAGAGCGGAAAAAATAAAAGTTTCCGTGAAAAGTACAGAAATCTTGATTATCTTCTCATTGACGATATCCAATTTTTCGGCGGCAAAAAAAGTTCCTCCACCACGGAAATTTTCAATACTTTCAATACTCTTTTCGACAACAAGAAAAATATCATTCTCACCAGCGACCGCACGCCGTCGGATATCGAAGAGCTGGAGGATCGTCTTCAGACTCGTTTTTCCAGCGGCCTTCTTGCCCATATTTCTCCTCCGGACTATGAAATCTGCTGTGCCATCCTCCATAAGAGGGCGGAAAAGGAGAAAGTCGATTTCCCCGATGATGTGGTGGATTATGTGGCAAGCCATATCAATACGAGCATCCGCGAATTGGAAGGGGCTTATAACAAGGTGGTTGCTTTTTCACGGGTCAGAAATATTCCCATCGATTTCGACATGGCAAGGACGGCACTGGCGGAAGTCATCCCTCCGGACAATCTCCATCAGATCACCATTCCCTATATCATCGAAGTGGTCTGCGACTATTATAATGTAAGGAAAGAAAAACTTTTGGGAAACGGAAGACCGAAAAATATCGTCATCCCCCGTCAGATCGCCATGTATCTTTGCCGAAAGATGCTGAATGAATCTTATCCGAATCTGCGGGACGCTTTCAAAAGAAAAGATCATTCCACCGTCCTCTACGCCTGCGACAGAGTGGAAAAGGATATGGAAAAAGATCCTTCCGTCGCCAAAACCGTCGAATATTTGAAAACAAGGATAGAAAGACATCAGTAAAATGATTGTGAATATTTTTTATCGAAACAGGGAACAAACTGTGTACAACTTGTGAATATCTTCGGAAATTTTTATCCCTGTGATCCGGTTGAATAAAAAAAAGACATATTCACAGAATTATGACAAGAGGAAAAAACCGAATTTATCGATTGTTCACATAATTATTCACTTATTCACAGCGCACTACTACTGCTGCTGCTGTTATATTCATTTTCAGTATTAGTAAAGGAGCTACGATGAAAGTTACATTTCAAACACAGGAACTGGGGCGCGCTCTGGAAAGAGTGCAGCGGGCAGCACAAAATAAAGTGACTTCCAACACGAATAACGGTTTCTTCATTGCCTGCGACAGAGTGGAAAAGGATATGGAAAAAGATCCTTCCGTCGCCAAAACCGTCGAATATTTGAAAACAAGGATAGAAAGACATCAGTAAAATGATTGTGAATATTTTTTATCGAAACAGGGAACAAACTGTGTACAACTTGTGAATATCTTCGGAAATTTTTATCCCTGTGATCCGGTTGAATAAAAAAAAGACATATTCACAGAATTATGACAAGAGGAAAAAACCGAATTTATCGATTGTTCACATAATTATTCACTTATTCACAGCGCACTACTACTGCTGCTGCTGTTATATTCATTTTCAGTATTAGTAAAGGAGCTACGATGAAAGTTACATTTCAAACACAGGAACTGGGGCGCGCTCTGGAAAGAGTGCAGCGGGCAGCACAAAATAAAGTGACTTCCAACACGAATAACGGTTTCTTCATTGCCTGCGACA
>URAA01000121.1 GCA_900545785.1 uncultured Dialister sp.
CCGATCTACGGGAATGTGTCGGGAGGGAAAATTCAGAGAAATAAAAAAGAGAAGCGATATGCTTCTCTTCATAAAGGATTCACAATGGTTCCGCCGCCGATGAGACGGTTATCATCATAGAAAACGACAGACTGGCCGGACGTAATCGCCCTCTGCGGTTCATCGAATGTTACAATCGCTTTTCCTTGATCATCCAATTTGACGGTACAGTCGTGAACGCGGATACCGTAACGGATTTTTGCACTGCACCGGAATTCTTTTGCCGGCGGTTTTCCATCGGTAAAAGCAAGCTCATCGGCAAGAAGGCTTTTGCGGAACAAATCATCATTTGATCCGACGACGACTTCATTTTTCTCAGCATCCAGACGGATGACATAGAGCGGCGTTCTTGCGGCAATGCCGAGTCCTTTCCGCTGGCCGATGGTGTAATAGGGAAGTCCTTTATGTCTGCCGAGGACGGTACCCGATGCGGTGACGATATTTCCCGGGAGGAATGCTTCGGGAGCATGAATCTGCAAATAGTCCGCATAAGACTGCTGACCCGACAAAAAGCAGATATCCTGAGATTCCGCCTTGTTATAGGTGGGGAGACCTTTTTCTTTGGAAATGCGGCGGGTATCTTTTTTAAAAATACGTCCCAAGGGGAAAATAATATGGGCCATCTGATCCTGAGTGAGATGATACATCATATAGGACTGATCCTTTTGAAGATCACTTCCTTTTTCCACCTGATACATGCCCCGTTCACCGTCGTAAACGATGCGGGCATAGTGTCCCGTGGCAAAATAGGGAGCATCGAAAAATTCGCGGACGGAATCATAAAAAAGGCCGAATTTGATCTTAAAATCACAAACCATGCAGGGGTTGGGAGTGATGCCGTTTTTATAAGACTCAATAAAGTAAGTCATGACTTCTTTTTGATAGACATCTCTCGCATCGATGATCTTGTGGGGGATACCCAGAAATTTTGCCATTTCTGCGGCATCATTTACATTTTGTCCGTCAAATATGTGCATGGTGGCACCATACACTTCGTAACCGGCCTCCTGCAGCAGGCGGGCGGTCAAAGTACTGTCGACACCGCCGGACATGGCGACGACAACTTTTTTCTTTTCTTGCATACAATATCCTTTCTGAAAACCATCATTCACGGGAATTCTTGCTTGAATTCCGTACATCACAACGGAGTGAAAGTCCGAAGGAACTCATCTATTATAACAGAAAATCTATTTTTTTCGAAATAAAAAAGAATTTATTGACAGAAAAGTGATAAAAATATTTCAGAGAAGGTACAGCGGTTTCAAGGAAAAGAAATTTTATTTTGCTTCATAAAAAAGGGACAGATCGCCAAAAGAAAAGACCGATCCCGAAAAAAGGAACCGATCTTTTATTTTATTCACATCATCTTTCCGAAAGAGGAAAAGGAGGGGAAATTTTATTTTCCTTTAAATTGAGGCTTTCTCTTTTCAAGGAAAGCGGTGATGCCTTCTTTGAAATCTTCACTGCCGGAACACTGTCTCAGGTAGAAATCTTCCACTTTCATAAATTCTTCAAAATCTTTATACATGCTTTCAAACATCAGTTTTTTCATGTTTGTATAAGCCAGAAGAGGGCCTTCCGTCAGTTTTTCCGCAAAAGCGGTGACGGCCGGCAACAATTCTTCTTTGGAAGTGATTTCTTTGATAAGACCGATTTGATAAGCTTCCTCCGCACTGACGGGCCGCCCCGTGACGAACATATCAAAAGCGCGGTGCGTGCCGATCATACGGGGAAGGAAATAAACGCCTCCCGTATCGGGACAGAGTCCGATTCCGACAAAAGCTTGCAAAAATTTAGCATTGTCGGCAGCAAAAATAAAATCACAGCCGAAGGCCAGATTGGCACCGCCTCCTGCTGCGGCACCTGCAACGGCGCAAATGACGATTTTTTTCATTTTCTTGATATAAAGGACGATCTGAGAAACTTTTGCAGCCAAAGGTCCCATGGATTTTTCCGAGAAATCCGGTTCATCGCAATGGGCTTTCATATAGCGGATATCGCCGCCGCCGCTGAAAGCACGGCCGGCGCCGGTGATGATGACGACTGCCGCATCGGGAGATTCTTCTGCTTTTTTCAAAGCATCTTCCAGTTCAAGGGCCATGTCCATATTGAGAGCATTCAAGGTGGGGGGATAATCTAAAGTCACGGTTGCAATCCGTTTTTCTACAGAATAAGTGAGCAGTTTATAATCCATGGAAGCCTCCTTATATAAAACAGAAAATGATTCTCTTAACAGTATAGCATTCTTACAGAATAAAATTATTTTAAAATTGTAAAATCTACTGTATAATTGAAATCGAAGAGGAGAAAGTAAGAATGAAAGAGCTGGAAATCAATCATCTGAAAATCAGACTGTATACACCGAAAAAAGCAGATGCTCTGTTCTATATATTAAAGCCCGAAGATGTAAGGGACAATGCTTCGGAACTGATGGAGAAATATGGAATCGCTTTGGCATGCATAGAGGGATTTGATTGGAATCATGATTTATGCCCATGGGCGGCTCCTGCGGTTTTTAAAGGAGAAGAAGATTTTTCCGGCGGCGGAGATGATTTTTTAGAAATATTGAAAAAGAAAGTGCTCCCTGCAGTAGAAAGTGAATCGGGATATACGGGAGAGAAACGATATATGGCAGGAATTTCTCTGGCAGGCATGTTCAGTCTGTACAGCCTGTATAAAACGGATTTATTTCACGGTGCCGCATCTGTTTCGGGCTCTCTCTGGTTTGACGGTTTTTTAGAATTTATGAAAAACAATCAAATATCGAAACAGGCAGAAAAAGTTTATTTATCCTTGGGAGACAAGGAAAAGAAAGCACGAAATCCGCGGATGGCAAAGGTGGAAGAGTATACTCTTGAAACAGAAAAATTACTGTCTGCAAAAGGAATTCGGACCGTATTTCAACTCAATCGGGGAAATCATTTTTCCGACGGAGAAGAGAGAATAAAAAAAGCCGTTCATTGGATGATGACCGGAGAATCGGCGGAGATATAGTTTTATAAGGGAGGCTTATTTGGAAAAGGTTTTATTTTTAACGGCCATAGTCATTTTTGTCTGCGTGGCTTTTCAAAAATTACTCGGCAAGTCGGGTGTGCCGGGGCTGTTCATATTTATTCTTCTGGGGATGCTTTTCGGAACTGACGGCGTTTTTCAGATTGCTTTTGACGATTATTCATTTGCCAATCAGATCTGCTCGATTGCCCTTATCTTTATCATGTTTTACGGCGGCGCCGGTACCAAGTGGAGCACTGCCCGCCCGGCAGCGGTAAAAGCAATTTTACTTTCTTCTGTAGGGACAATTTTGACGGCACTTCTGGTCGGTGCTTTTTGCTGGCTTGTTTTCGGATTTCCCGTTATAGAAGCCTTTTTGATGGGCGCCGTGATTTGTTCCACCGACGCGGCATCGGTTTTCTCCATCCTTCGTTCGAAAAAAATGAACTTAAAATATTCTACGGCTCCCATGCTTGAAGTGGAAAGCGGAAGTAACGACCCCTTCTCGTATATGCTGACCGTTATCTTTTTGTCGATGATGGGAGGAGAAAGTTACAGTGCGGGAGAATTTTCTCTCATGCTTCTGAATCAGGTGGCGGTAGGAATTGCGGGAGGTTTCATTTTTGCTTTTCTTTCTCGGTGGATTTTAACGAAATTCAATATTGCCGAATCGGCTTTGGATACGACTTTCCTTGTCGGTGTGGCACTCGTCGCCTATGCGGTTCCCTATCTTCTGGGAGGCAACGGATATCTCTCCGTCTATATCGCCGGTATCATCTTAGGAAATACAAAACTTCCGAATAAGAAAAATGTAAGATCGGAAGAGCACACGTCTGA
>URAA01000122.1 GCA_900545785.1 uncultured Dialister sp.
GAATAGAAGAAAGTAAATAATTTGCCGCAAAAATCATAATAATAGAATATACCACCGACTGCGTGGTCGCCTTGCCCACTCCTTCGGCTCCGGCCTCGCAGGTCATACCTCTGTCACAACCGACAAGTGCCACGATTATTCCGAATATAATTGATTTAATTACCCCGATATATAAATCGGAAGGTACACAATAAACTTTCAAAGAATGTAAAAATACATAGGAAGAAACTCCGTGAGTAAGCGATGCAACAATCATTCCCCCAAAGACGCCGATAGAAACGCCGAACACGGTCAAAAGAGGAAGCATCGTCATACAGGAAATCAAACGAGGTAAAACAAGATAACCTATAGGACTTACCGCCATGCAGCGAAGTGCATCAATTTGCTCCGTTACCCGCATCGTGCCGATTTCCGCAGTAATGGCCGCACCGACTCTGCCTGCCAGAACCACTCCGCAAAGAACCGGGCCGAGTTCACGTCCCATACCTATCGCAACAATGGCGCCTACCGTAAATTCTGCCCCGTATTTCGTTAATTCTCCTGCTATCTGTACGGAAAGAACCATTCCCGTAAAAAGAAGTGTCAATGCCACGATAGGAAATGACATGACCCCTAAATCAAAACATTGTTTGATGCTTTCTTTTCCGCGAAAATGATTCAATTCTTTCAATGTTGCAACAAAGAGCAATAAGACAGCGCCAAGTTCATGGAATAAATTTATTGTTTTACTTCCAAGTGTTTCCAATAGTCCCACGCATCCATGCTCCTTTCTTATTTTGCAAGCACATACTGATATAATAATCTAAATATCGGTCAATTACAATATATTTTCGACTGACCGTCAGTTTTTCTTTTCCGAATCTTTATTATTTCCCTTCGATTCGCTATTCTCCTTGCTATCCTTTTGATTCTTTTTATCATCCGGTGCATCGACTAAATCTTTCTCTTTTGTAGACATTTCCGCAGACAGCAATTTATTGGTTTTAGCCAATTTTTTTAAAGCGGCATCCCTGTCATCCGGCGCCATTACCTTAAAATTGAACTGCCCGTCCCCATAAATAACATAATCCGTGTCTACTCTGCTTTTTGCCGATTCTTTATCTCTTTCTTTATCTGTATTGCCTTCTTTATTTTTTAAGTACTCCGGACTTTTCTCAGCTGATTTATTTTGTATTTCCGCCTTTGTACCTTCTTGTCCGTCTTTTGAAACCATGCTTATATCAGGATCTATGATCTCCACCACAACTTGGTTGTTCTGATCTTCATTCATAAGCTTGCTGTGAAGATCATCAAAATTCTTATATGTACGAAGGCGATTAATAATTTCATCGGTCAGATTATATTTTTGCTGTTGAATCAAATAAGGGAGAGGAACAATGCCCCCGCCGCGTACTTCCAAAATCATATTGCCGAAAGGCTGATCTTTCGGAACGGTAAATGCAATATCTTTATAAAAAATATCCCCTCTCCATGCCTGCAAACGGGCACGGACATAAACGGTGTCTCCCGGGCTTACGATAATCGGATAGGCCGATGCATCCAAAAGTTGTGCCGTTTTCCGTTCTTTTGTCACTTCCATTTTCATGGATATATTTCTCAGCGGATAGCCTTCAAAAGCGTTTTTCTCCAATAACTTGACAACTTGATAGATTTCATCAACACTTCTTTCGGCAATATCTTTTGAGGACCAGTACATATTTGTTCTTGTAAAGGGTTTTTGTTTTAAATCTTTAGGGGTTAATGTATATGTAAAAGAAACGGTACCTTCCCCTCTGCGATCCATCGTGTTGCTGACAGCATTATAAATCGACGTGGCAGACAGGGTCGGAAGCAAAGATTCATTTTGAATCATCCTGACGTTTAAATCAGTCTTATTTCCCGTGTCTTTGTCCGTTACCGATGTATGGAGTGCCACAAAATCCGGAAGTCTTCCGCTTATTCCGCCGATACCTGCTCCGCGGTCTTGATCAACCGTTCCGATTTCTGCTCCCACCGAACCCAGTTTAAAAGGTATATTTTTACTGGGAATTACAGTGAAAATATAAGAGTTATGCATAAAATAATCGGAAGATCCTTTGCTCATAAAAGGATGTCCGAAAGCCACCATGTGATCACCGTCCACATAAGTAACGGTCCCGATGGCACCCAGTTTCAAATCTCCCGTTACGAGAGAAGCGGCCACGGCACCGCCCGCTTCCAGAGGTCTTGCCGCTTCATCCTGAGTAACTGATGCCGCAGCGAATGGAACCATGTTAAAATCTTCCATTTTATCCGTCAAATATTCCAAGGCGCCTTCATTGTATCCCGATGCCATTAACGGAGTTCGAATAGGAATCAAATCTTCCGATTTTTCAATGGAAAATGACTTTCTTTTATCATCGATCATCCAAAGATCGAGCATATCGGCAATAGGCGTCACCATACCTATTCTGCCGTTGGACTGAGGAAATCCATAAGCTACCGCACCTAAAAGTTTCCCGTCTATATACACGGGACTGCCGCTCATTCCCTGAGCAATTCCTTCTGTTTCATCAATTAAAGGTCCGGATACTTTAACAAGAACCAAATCTCCGCTGGTAGCACCTTTTTTCTTCATCACACCGAGTACATCCACGTCAAATGTTTCAATATCCGTACCATGTACTACGGTTTTAGCATAGCCGTGCATCCCTTCCCGTACTTCCGAAACGGGAAGAAATTCTTCTGCAAAAAGGGATGTCACTCCTGACAATGAAAGATAGAGCGCCATGGCAAAACATTTATACTTATTTTTCTTAAAAATCATCCTGTTCACCCATTAACGAGATTCTACAACAGCAACCGGTTCTTGTTTATTTAACTTTTGTCCTTTTTCTACCAGTACTTCCTTAACAACTCCATCAGCTTCCGCACGAGCTGCCGGCACCGGACCCGCCAAAGAATCGACCGTCACCAAAACATCTCCTTCACGGACTTTTGTTCCGGCAGGCACAACGGAAATGACTGTTCCTTCCAAAACGGATTTTTGCTGTATGGTACCTGATGCATAAATAACAGCTGCACCGCAAATACCTGTTGCAATTAATGCGGCTATTCCCAATTTTACTATCGTTTTCATATATATCCTCTCTTTCATAAATTGATTTAATTTATTTCTTATTTTAGCATTTTTTCAATCTTTTCACATCATCTTGACAGGAATGGCCTAAAAATAAGAAGCTGCCCTTATAAAACAAAAAGGAAGCCGAAGCCCCCTTTCCTTACTTTTAATGCAAATCCTGTAACGAATCTCGAAAATAGTCCATATATTCCAAGGAAGAACCGGCACCTACCGCATTTACATAGGCCGGATGATCCGCCACATGTACCGGCATATCCGTTACCGTTTTCAAAATATCAGGCAGGCCCTTCAGTTGTGCAACACCGCCGGTAAGCATAATCCCCTCTGTACGTATATTTTCCAAAATTTCCGGAGGCGCTTTTTGGATAATCGCAATGACACGGGAGAACAGTCTATATAGAATCGGATTCAAGGCCTGTGCAATATTTTCACCGGTTACTGCAATTTTAACCGGTAAACCGCTTATGGCAGACATTCCGCAAATTTCATGCGTTTTGGTATTTTTATTTATATCCCATTCTATGCCGAGGGCAATTTTCAATGTTTCTGCCGATTTTCTTCCTATATGAACATGGTATTTATCCATAATGATATTGACAATGGCATCATCCATTTTTAAGCCCGCTTCTTCGAAAAAATCGCTGACCACGATGCCGTGTTTGGAAACAATGGAGACTTTTGTCGCACCGCCGCCTATATCTACAATAAGCATGCCTTTGATATCCTTTGTTTT
>URAA01000123.1 GCA_900545785.1 uncultured Dialister sp.
TCCCTACACGACGCTCTTCCGATCTATAAATCAAATAAACGTATTTTGTAACTGCTTGATTTTTATTTTCTTACAAGACAGATTTTTCTAAACTCTTCACTGAAAACACAAATATTTCTTTCCTGTTTGTCTGTTTACAAGAAGAGCATGCTTTCCTTTATTTGCGTTCCTTGTTGTTGAAACGTCGGAGGAGAATCGTGACAACAAAACAATTATTGATGAGACTCGGACAGATAGTCCTTGTCCTGCTGGGAATCAGCTTTATTACATTTTGCTTAGTTATGCTTGCTCCGGGCGATCCGGTGCGGCAGATGATCGCCGGTAACGAAGATATTATTGTCAGTCAGGTGGAAATTGATGCCCTGCGCCATGAACTGGGGCTGGACAAGCCTTTCATTTTTCAGTATTTAGACTGGCTCGGCCGTGTTCTTCAAGGAAATTTCGGTTTTTCTTTCATGATGAAGCGGCCCGTTCTTGATGCTCTCTTGGAATCTCTTCCCGCCACCATTATACTGGCTCTTGCATCTTCCGTTTTCATGCTTGTTTTTTCCATCCCTCTCGGCATCTATACGGCAGTCAAACAGGATACTTGGTTTGACTATCTGATCCGCGGACTTACTTTTGCCGGCGTATCGGTCCCTAACTTTTGGATGGGTCTGGTGCTCCTTTGGGTATTCGCTTTGAAACTCAATATTTTCCCAATCATCGGCGGAGAGGTTTCTTTAGAAAATCTGATTCTTCCCATGACTACTTTAGGCATTGTCATGACTGCAAAATATACGCGCCAAGTCAGGGCTGCCGTCTTGGAGGAGCTCCGTCAGGACTATGTCATGGGTGCCCGGGCGCGGGGACTTTCGGAATCGCATATCTTGTGGAGAGAGGTACTTCCGAATGCTCTCCTTCCGCTGGTTACACTTCTGGGGCTTGCTTTCGGTTCTCTTTTAGGCGGTGCCGCCGTGGTTGAAATCGTATTTTCTTGGCCGGGCCTCGGGTATACGGTCGTCCAGGCCATCACATACAGAGATTTCCAGACGGTCCAGGCCATCGTCCTTTGGATCGCCTTCATGTATATGATCATCAATCTGATTGTGGATATTTCATATAACCGCTTAGATCCTCGGCTCAGAAGGGAGGGGAAATAATCATGGAAAATTTAATTAAAGGCTTTAAGGAAAATAAAACATTCCGCTACAGTTCCCTCTTGGTGCTTCTTTTGATTGCCATTACGGTACTGGCACCGGTGATTTCTCCTTACAATCCGTTGGAAGCCGTCATGAAGGATGCCAATGCGGCTCCTTCGGCAGCCCATCTCTTCGGCACCGATAAACTGGGCCGTGATGTGCTTTCCCGTATCCTTTACGGAGCCAGTTACTCTCTGACCAGTGTCCTCGCCTTGGTAGCGATCATATTTATTGTAGGTACAGCGCTTGGCATCTTTGCCGGATATTTCGGCGGCATCGTCGATACGGTCATCATGCGCCTTGCGGATATGATGATTTCTTTCCCCGGTGTCATTCTTGCCATCGCCATCGCCGGTATTCTGGGCGGAAGCCTTATCAATGCCATGATAGCCATGCTTTGTGTCACTTGGACCAAATATGCCCGTCTTGCCCGCAGTCTGGTTTTAAAAATAAAGAAGCGCGATTTCGTGGATGCCGCCATCGTCAGCGGCGGCTCTCCCGCTCATATACTTTGGGTGCATATCCTGCCGAATATTCTTCCCCTCATGGTCATCACTGCAGCTGCCGATATAGGAGCCATGATGATGGAACTTGCCGGTCTTTCTTTTCTCGGCTTCGGCAGTCAGCCGCCGGCTCCGGAATGGGGACTCATGCTGAATGAAGGACGGCAGCAGTTACAGACTGCGCCGTGGCTCATGATTTTCCCCGGCCTTGCCATATTTGTTACGGTTGTCATATTTAACCTCTGGGGCGATGCTCTCCGAGATGTCCTCGACCCCCGCCAAGACTAAGGAAATACCATGCAGAAATGCATGATATAGTGAAATTTCATATTTCACTACGGGAAATTTCCCTTATATTTATTCTTTTCATAATTCCCATTTTTTAGGAAAGGAAGGATTTATCCAATGAAATCTGTTTACAAAAAAGGGGCTCTTTTTGCGGCTGCCGCTCTTATGGCGGTTTCTTTTGCAGGCTGCGGCGGCGGTGGCGGAAATAATGCGTCCAAAGGTCCGAAAGAAACTCTGACCGTAGGAGTCACCAACTTTGCGGACAGTCTCGAAACCACGGACAACTATTTCGGCTGGCAGGTCATGCGTTACGGTATCGGTGAATGTCTCGTCCATTTCGATAATAAAATGAACGCCGAACCGTGGATTGCCGAAAGTTGGAAAGTTTCCGACGATAAAATGTCTTGGACCTTCAAAATCAGAGACATTAAATTCTCCAACGGTGAAAAAGTTACGGGAGAAGCTGTCAAGAAATCCATTGAACGTACTTTTGCAAAAGCACCTCGTGCAAAAGCCATGTTTGAACTGGATTACATTATTGCCGACGGACAGAATGTAATCATTTACACGAAGAAACCGGTAGCTACCTTGCCGGGCATGCTGGGGGATCCTCTTTTCATCATTGTCGATACGGCTGCTGAAGGAAAAGTCGATTTTGCTAAACAGGGTCCGGTGTCTACAGGCCCGTACATGGTCAAATCTTTCTCCAAAGCAAAATGTGAACTCGATGCGAACCCGAATTATTATGATCCGGTTCCTTTCAAACATCTCGTAGTAAACACCATCGATGATCCGAATACCCGTGCCATGGCTCTTCAGAAGGGTGAAATCGATATCGCCGTCAACGTGGCTTCCGGCGACCTCGCTCTCTTCAGCGATAACAGCAAGTATACCATCAGTTCCATTTCTTCCATTCGTGACGTCCTTGCCCGTATGAATGTGTCCAACGGCAGGCTTCTTTCGGATAAAAAAGTCCGTCAGGCTCTTATCCGCTCTCTTGACAGGGAAACTTATGCAAAAGTTCTTCTGAAAGATACTTTCATTGCCGGCGGCCCTCTCCTTCCTCCTTCTCTTGACTACGGTTTTGACGGACTTATGAAAGTGTATCCCGATAAATATGATGTGGAAGGTGCCAAAAAGCTTCTTGAAGAAGCAGGATGGAAGGATACCGACGGTGACGGTTATGTTGATAAAGACGGAAGAAATTTGGAATTGGAATTTATATTCTATTCCGGCCGCGCCGAACTTCCCCTTTATGCGGAAGCTACTCAGGCTGACGCTAAAAAAGTAGGCATCAAGATCAATCTGAAAAATGTCGATTATAACGTGCTTGACAGTATCGGCGTCAATGGTGAATACGACCTTTTGATTTCCAACATACTGACCGAACAGGCCGGCGACCCGGAAGTATTTATCAATCAGTACTGGAAGACAAACGTGAACGGAAGCAATCCGCAAAATGGCTCCGGCTACAGCAATCCGGCTTATGATGCGCTTTCCGATCAGCTTGTATCCGAATTTGATCCTGCCAAACGAAGAAGCATCATCATCGATATGCAGAAAATCCTTCAGGATGATGCGGGACTTCTTATCTTCGGTTATCCCCAGACAAATATGGTAAGCAATAAGTCCGTGACAAATGCGGATATCTATCCTTGCGACTACTATTGGGTTACCAAGAGCATCGCTCCGGCGAAGTAATTTTACGTAGTTTTCATTTCTGTTTTCCTTGTTTACATCGGAAAACATTCCGTTCCCTGAAATGGGATCGGAAATTTATTACAGTCCCCCCTTTCCTTATTTGAAGCGGACGGACTGTAGTGAATTTCTGTTTCCATTAGATCGGAAGAGC
>URAA01000124.1 GCA_900545785.1 uncultured Dialister sp.
TACAATGCCGATTTCGACGGCGATCAGATGGCATGCCACCTGCCTCTTTCCGTAGAAGCACAGGCGGAAGCAAGAACTTTGATGCTTTCCATCAATAATATTTTATCCACCAAAGACGGAAAACCGGTTGCCATTCCTTCACAGGATATGATTCTCGGTTCCTACTATCTGACCATCGTCAAAGAAGATAAAGAAGAGGAAGATGCACTTGATTCTTCCAAATTCCACGCTTACACCGGCTATGATGAAGTGATGCTTGCTTATATTTTGAAACAAGTCGGAATTCATGACTTTATTAAAGTGGAAGTTCCCGGACACGGTGTCGTAGTAACAACCCCGGGACGTCTGATTTTTAACTATGCCATTCCTGAAGAACTTCGCTTCTTCTATAAACGAGATGACGGAACCACCGGCCTGGGCATCACCATCGGCAAGTCCCAGATGGGAAAACTTGTAAATGACTGCTTTAAGAAACTGGGTTTCAAAGCGACAGGCGATCTGCTGGACTCCATCAAAGCTCTCGGATTCCATTATGCTCTTGTTTCCGGTATTTCTATCGGAATTTATGATGTTGCCGTTCCGGAAAAGAAAAGTCTCATTCTGGAAGAAAGTGACAAGCAGGTAGAAAAAGTTAAAAAATTCTATCGCCGCGGCCTCATGACCGACGGAGAAAGATATAGAAAAGTCGTTAAAATTTGGGAAAAAGCAACCAATGAAGTAGGGGCTGCCATGAAATCTTCCATGACGAAGATGAACCCCCTGACCATGATGGCCCAGTCCGGTGCACGAGGCAATGACAACCAGATCCGCCAGCTCGCAGGTATGCGCGGCCTGATTGCCGATACGTCGGGTAAGACGGTAGAACTTCCGGTTAAGGCAAACTTCAGAGAAGGTTTGACGGTGCTTGACTACTTCACATCCTCCCACGGTGCGCGCAAAGGGCTTGCCGATACGGCGCTTCGTACCGCCGACTCCGGTTATCTGACCCGCCGTCTCGTTGACGTATCTCAAGACGTCATCGTCCGTGAAGAAGATTGTGATATACAGGTGCTCAATTTTGACAGAGAACTGAATTTCATTGCTTCCCGTCCGAACATCAGAAGTATTTACAATGAGCAGAGAGAAACTTTGGCAGGCGCCATTCTGGAAGAAGATATTCTGAACCGCCGGAGCGGTGAAATTCTTCTTGTGAAAGGGAAAACGTTGGAAGCCGAAGATGTGCTGCTTATGAACAAGCATCTGGTACAGGAAGTTTCCGTTATGATCCCCGGCACGGAAGAAAGTATCACGAAAACGATTACTTTTGATGTTTCCGCTGCCGTTGAAGAATATGATCATGCAATGAATCATCACATGTCCGTCCATTTCCTCGGCAAAAAACTGGAAGAGGCGGTCATGAACCGAAAGGGAGAAGAACTTTTCCCTGCCGGAACAGTGATTGATGAAACGGTCATCGAAAAGATTTTGAAATCCGATATTCCGTTGATCCGGGTACGGATGGATCAGGTAGAAGGCGTGGAAGTCCGCAAAATCACCGAAGCGGGACGGCTTATCGAATCTTTGGCGGATCGTATCGCCGGCCGCTGCCCTCTTGATGATGTGGTCAATCCCGTAACGGGAGAAATCATCGTCAGAAAGAATGAAGAAATTTCCGATGATATGGCGGCTGAAATTGAAAAGTACTACGACTCGTTAAAAGTTCGTTCTATTTTAACCTGCCACTCCGAACACGGCGTCTGCGCTAAATGCTACGGCCGTAACCTTGCCACCGGCAGACATGTGGAAATCGGCGAATCCGTCGGCATCATCGCAGCACAGTCCATCGGCGAACCAGGCACGCAGCTGACCATGCGTACCTTCCATACCGGCGGTGTCGCATCGGCGGAAGATATCACACAAGGTCTGCCCCGTGTCGAAGAATTGTTCGAAGCACGCAAACCGAAAGGCAATGCGATCATTTCCAATATTGCAGGTAAAGTAACCATCGAAGACTCTACGGAAAATGCAAATATCAAGATCATCACCGTAACCAATGAAGAAGGAGCAGATACCTATAAGATTCCGTTCGGAAAGAGAATTTCCGTAGAGGAAGGGGAAGATATCGAAGCAGGCACCCGCCTCATCGAAGGTAATATCAATCCCCATGATATACTCCGTGTGCTCGGCGTAAAAGCCACCCAGAACTACATTGTAAAAGAAGTACAGAAAGTATATCGTTCCCAAGGCGTTGAAATCAATGACAAACACATTGAAATCATCGTCCATCAGATGCTCCGCAAGATCAGAATCACCGACTCCGGCGATTCCGGCTGGCTCCCCGGCGAAGTAGTGGATATTGTCGCTTACCGCTCTGAAAATCAGCGCTTGGAAGATGAAGGCAGAAAGCAGGCTGTAGGAGAAAATCTGCTTCTCGGTACGACAAAAGCCGCTCTGGCGACAGATTCTTTCCTCTCTGCCGCTTCGTTCCAAGAAACGACAAGAGTTCTTACGGAAGCTGCCATCAAGGGAAAAGAAGATCCTCTTCTCGGCCTCAAAGAAAATGTCATCATCGGCAAGCTGATCCCTGCCGGTACAGGCATGTCCCGTTATCGCAAACTCTCCGTCGTTCATAAAGGAGAACCGATCAGACAGGCTGCCCCGTCGGGCATGGAAACGGAATAATAAATCCCAAAAACATCTCGTCAAACCGGCGGGATGTTTTTGCTTGCCCTGATTTGTTTTAAAACAAGTCTTTTTCCAATCGGTTTTAAAAAATAGATGGATCCCTTTTTTGAAAAAACTGACGACGGAGAGGAGGAGAAATTTCCTGAAACAGGACAAATCGGAACAGCCCTTATTTCAAAACTTGAGAAAAAGTTTTATTTTCCTTACAATAAGAGCAAATAGAGAAAACGGGAGATCATTATGAAATACAAAGTACTTGTTTTATGGCTTTTGCTATTATCGGGAATCGGAACGGTTTCCGCCGCGCCGCTTACCGTATCCGGACTGGGCACCTTTCCTTTGCATCAGAAGATGGAAGTGGTGGATGGCAGAGGGACTTCCATGGAAAATCTTTTCAAAGAACGGGGAAAAGTAAAAAATCATGATCGAACGGACATGGCAAAAATACTGAATTTCTTTGCTGTTCCGCCGGGAATGAATCTGCATCCCGACGAAGAGCCTCATCCCTATGACAATCTGGAACTTTACCAAGTCCGCACAGCTGACGTGAGGGGACGGTATTCCGCCCTTGTTTCTATTGTTTCGGGAGATAAAAACGCAGTATTCCAAGGGAAAAAAGAAAAAGTTATTTCTTTTTGGGAAAATGCATTTGCAGGAAAAGCGGAGCGGCCGGAATCACTTTTCGGAAAACCGAAAATCAGTATAGAAGAGTACCAACGGGAATTGAATCAGTATTTAAAAGAAAATAAGGGAGAAGAATTGCAGGTCCGCCTGATTTCTTTCACTCCTTGGCGGGCCTATGAAAACGGGGACGGCTCTTACCGATGGTCACAAGAAGCGAGAATTATCATTTCTAATGAAAAGAATATATCTTTTCCGCTCTGGCTCTACAGCAATGTATACAAAGAAGGAGATCGGTATTATATCGTCCTCATTCAGGGAAGCCATACGGCGGCGGAAAAAATGGGAGAAGAACTTCTTTATGGCCTTTACGGGCTGGAAAGGAATCGTTTATGAATCGGAAAAAAATAATTTGTCTCCTTCTTTTATTCCTGCCGTTTTTTTCAGGACCTTCTTCCGCTTATGATTTGG
>URAA01000125.1 GCA_900545785.1 uncultured Dialister sp.
GGATTTTTTCACCTTTTCAGCATAAAATTTATTGAATTATATATTCTTTTATATCATTTAATTTGTTTTATTCATGATATAAAAGCAATCTTAAAAGAGAAGCATACTGTTTTTATATTTTTTGAAATCTCAAAATTTATCTTATTATTTCGCTGTTTATAGATATGAAACAGAAATATTTCCCCTCTTCAAAATTTTATTTCCCGATACTTTAAATATGTACTCTTTATTTTAAAAATATACTTTATTAAAGAATATGAAACTCTCACGGCTATACAGATTGTTATGATTTTACATAAATGTTACAATTATGAAAGTAAAATGCGGATGAGTAAGCTGCATTTATTTTATTGAGAGAAACCAAGGAGGTTTTCCTATGAAGAAAAAATCGGCGATATTGGTTGCGGCAGCACTTTCTGCCATCGTTCTTACGGCAGGCTGCGGCGGTTCCAAGGACGGCTCGGCAAATGCAAAAGGCCCGTGGAAACCGGAAAAAGATGTAAAAGTCATCGTTGCTTACAAGGCGGGATCCGGTACGGACACGGGCGCAAGGCTTCTTGCCAACAGCGCTAAAAAATACGTCGGCCAAACTCTTGTTATCGAAAACAAGCCCGGAGCGGACGGTAAAATAGGCTGGACCGAACTTTCCAAATCGAAGCCGGACGGTTATACCTTGGGATTTATCAATCTTCCCACATATACCACCTTGGCGGTTCAAAAAGGGACTGCTTTTGATGAAACTTCCATCGTTCCCATCTGCAATCATCTGACGGAAACGGCAGTGGTGGTCGTAAAAAATGATGCAAAATGGAAAGATTTGAAAGAACTTGTCGCCGATGCACAGGCAAATCCGGGAAAAATCAAAGCTTCCACCAACGGCGTTCAGGCTTCCAACCATACCGCCGCCCAGCTTCTTTCTACTTCTGCCGGTTTTGAATATAATGCCGTTCCTTACGGCGGCACGGCGGATCAGCTTCTTGCCCTCCGCCAAGGGGAGGTCGACTTCTCCTGCGCCAAAGTGGCAGACGTAGCCAAGCTCATCAACGGCGAAAATCCGGAACTCCGCATTCTCGGCATATTTGACGAAAAAAGAGATCCTCTCCTTCCTGATGTGCCCACTCTGGGAGAACTCGGCTATTACAACAAATGGTACGGTTCCGCCCGTGCATTGGTAGCACCGAAAGGCACGCCGGAAAATATCATTTCTTTCTATGAAGATGCTTTCAAGAAAACGCTGGAAGACAAAGATGTGGTGGCAGCCCATGAAAAAGCGGGACTCGTCATCGATTTCAAAAACAGCAGAGATTTGAAGACCCTTATTGATGAACAGCTTGCGTTCTGCAAAAATGTGGTTTCCAAATTATATGAAAAATAATAAGGAGCCGTCCCGTCGGGATCTCCTTTTGTAAAGAGGCCGCTTTTCGACGAGGCGGCTTCCTTTTTGAAAAAACATTTTACTTTTATTTGCCATTTTAAAGGAGCGTTCATGAAAAAATCAGATATTTTAATCTGTGGATTTATGTACTGTTTCTCATTTTTCTTTTTATATCTCACTTTGGATTTTCCTGCCGAGGCCCGTCACTATCCCCATTTTATCATCGGCCTCCTCCTCATTCTCACCACCGTAAGGATGAGCCATATGTTTCGAGATTACCGGAGGGACCACAGGGTTATCAATGATATGGGCGAATTGTTCGAAGGATTTCTCCCGGGACAATTTCGGAGCATGTTCATTTACTTTATCCTCTTTTTCGTCCTCATGTACTTTTCGGGTTTTTATGCGGCTGCTTTGATTTATCTTTTCCTTTGCCTCCGTTATTTTAAAATTCCGATGAAATATATCGTTCTTATTCTGTTTTCCATGGGAATTTTAATTTACTGCACTTTCGACCTGTTCCTGAATGTGCCTCTTCCGGAAGGCCTTATTGCGGAAGAATTTTTATAATCGGAGGTTATGATGGATGCAAATACTTTGAGCCTTGCCGCAGCAGGTTTCGGAAACGCTCTTCTTCCTTCCAATCTGCTTATGATGATCATCGGCGTCACCATCGGTATCATCGTCGGCTGTATGCCCGGTCTTTCCGCCGCCATGGGAGTCGCTCTTCTTTTGCCTCTCACTTTCGGCATGAAGCCCGAGACGGGGCTGATCATGCTGGGAGGCATTTACTGCGGCGCCATTTTCGGCGGTTCTATTTCCGCCATTTTGATTCACACCCCGGGAACGCCCGCATCGGCTGCAACCGCGCTTGACGGTTATGAACTGACGAAGCGGGGAAAAGCGGGAAAAGCTTTGGGAACCGCCTGTATCGCTTCTTTTTTCGGCGGCCTCCTTTCCTGTATTTCTTTATATTTCTTTGCACCGATTTTAGCTGAGCTTGCCATGAAATTCGGCAGTCCCGAATATTTCTGGCTCGCCCTTTTCGGCCTCACCATCATTGCCGGCGTCACTACCGGTTCTATGGTAAAAGGACTCATGAGCGGTGCTTTCGGCCTGATTCTTTCCACCGTCGGCATGGACCCCATGGAAGGCGTCGAGAGGTATATGTTCGGCATTGATGAACTTTACAACGGTATCAATGTCACCTGTGCTTTAATCGGCCTCTTTTCTCTCTCCCAAGTGTTCATGCTCGCGGAAAAAGCCATTAAAGAAAGAGGGGGCGTCGTCAAATTTCAAGACTCGGTCCTTCTCAAAATGAAAGAAATCAAACAGATCACGCCTACGGTGATCCGTTCATGGATCATCGGAAACATCATCGGTATTTTGCCCGGCGCAGGTGCTTCCATTGCTTGTTTTCTCGGATACAATACGGCCCGGCAGTTTTCCAAAAAACCGGAGGACTTCGGCCGCGGCTCCATTGAAGGCGTGGCAGGATCGGAAGCCGCCAACAATGCAGTCACCGGCGGATCTCTCATTCCTACGCTGACTCTCGGCATTCCCGGCGAATCGGTCACCGCCGTCCTCATGGGCGGGCTCATTATACAAGGTCTTCAGCCCGGACCCGAACTGTTCACCAAATACGCACCCATGACCTATACTTTCTTTGCCGGTTTCGTCATCATTCAATTTTTCATGCTTCTTATCGGTCTCGGCGGCTGCCGCATTTTTGCCCATATTTCCAAACTTTCCGATGCAGTCCTCATCCCCTGCATCTTTATCCTCTGTGTCGTCGGCTCTTATGCGATCGACAACAGTTTCGTCGATGTGATTCTCATGTTTGTCTTCGGCATCATGGGATATCTTATGCGGAAAATGGGACTCAATACCGCCGCCGTCGTCCTTGCCCTCATTCTGGGCCCCATCGGAGAAAGAGGCCTTCGAAGAAGTCTTGCTCTTTCCGATAACGACATCACCATTCTTTTTTCCACCCCCATCTGCTGGGTTCTCATCACCCTTTGCATCTTATCCGCTTTTTCTCCCCTCCTCATGGACAGGCTGAAAAAAGTAAAACAATCGTTGAAAAAGGAATAAAAATAAAAACGGTTTCCTTTCATCGGGAACCGTTTTTTCCATTCCCTCATTTACTTTATTATTTACTTTATCAATGAATGTTAAAACTTTGATAAAAATTGAAAAATTTCGATATTTTATTTCCTTGCATTTCCCCGAAATAATCGGGGAAATGACGGCAAAGAAAGGATTTTCGTCATTTTTCTTTTCGAAAGAAAAGGAAATTCAAATTTGCACAATTGACCGTTTTATGTTATATTGTTTGCAATTAATGATGATTTTAGCGATGAAGAGAGAAA
>URAA01000126.1 GCA_900545785.1 uncultured Dialister sp.
TGAACAAAGCAGCAGAGGGTACATCATAAAACCGCCTGCATGAAATAAGTGAAGTAAATCCATACTGTTCTCCTCCCGCCAATAACCGTTTCATTACGTGTTTATTAAAAATTCACGTTCCCTGACAAAGTGTTATCTTGGCATATATCATACAAAGAATAGCATTCTTATTCTGTTTAGTCAACATCAATCACATCAAAAATCAACTATTTTATCATTTAAATTTAAGATATCGATAATCTAAAAATGGCAAAAAAAAAAGAGGTCTCCCTCTCTTTTTAATAACCGTTCGTCTGACTTACCACGCGGAAATCATCTACATTGAAAGCTTTACAGATCGATTCCCAGAAAATCCCCGTCAATATAGAACGATACATCTCATTTTTACTAATCATCAATAAGCGGCTTCCATCCTGGGTAACACGAATCAATCCGGTATTAACATATTTTTCAAAATCTTTTTCTTCCATGAGCTTTTGTAATCTCAATAATCCTTCTCGTTCAGGTCCTTCCTGATATTCCGGTCGTTCTAATATAGGAGTGAATCTTACCTCATAAATTTTATCATTATATCCTTTGGCTTCAGCCGAATAACGCTTACCTTTTTCCATTTCTTCCATAACAAACATCCTTTCTGAATTTATTAATTATATTATAGCTTGCATCAGTTCAAACAGATAGCCCCTGTGATCATAAATATCCTCTTTCACAAAGACTCACAAATACACCGTCTCCTATCACAATATGATCCAATACAGACATATCAAGTAATTTTGACGCTTTAGAAAATGCCTTTGTTAATGTAATATCTGCATCAGACGGTTCCGGATCTCCTGACGGGTGATTGTGAATAAGGATGATATTGAAAGCTTTATATCTGAGCGCCCATCGCATTGATTCTTTAATATCTACCGATGCGGCATTCATATTTCCTATACTGATTTCCTTATAACCGAGCAATTTATTTTTAGCATTTAGAAAACAAACTAAGAAATGTTCCTGATTTTCATGACGCAATTTTTCCATAAAGTAAGAAGATACTTCCGTCGGACTTCCAAAGTGAGACAATTGCTGCTTGCTGTATAAACAACATAAACGGCGTCCCAGCTCTACCGCAGCACAAATAGTAATTGACTTATCTCTTCCTATTCCTTTGATATCAGTTAAATCTCTCCAATCCAAATCATCAAATCCGCTGCCTCCTGCTGCAATTTCCAGTCTCTGTACAACATCTCTTGCTATTTCCATAACGGAATGTCCCTTTCTTCCCGTCCTGAGAAGAATGGCAATCAAATCTGTCACACTTACATTGGCCGGCGAATCGGCAAATCTCTCCCGCGGCTTATCTTCAGTCCGCATTTCTTTTATCAGCACTGCATATCTCCTCTGCTTACTACACCACTTTTCTTTATTACAAAACATTTTGGAAATATTTCTAAATTATAATTATTTTCACTGAATATACTTTATAAATTCAATCAGAATCTTTTATAAAGCCATGCAGCAATCAATATCCCTATAATACTGATCAGGTTGGGCGCAAAGCGGATACCGAAATTCAATTCTATAATTGCTAAATTTAAATAAATGTCCTTTAAATTAAAAATTTCATAAGTTTGAGTCAAATAAGGCATAACACCGGACAGACTGACCCTGCTGAGCACTTCTCCTATGATTCCGCCTATAAGAGCTCCGCATGCTAAAAAAAGTAAGAGTGAAAATAAATTATGACCTCCAATGCGCATGGCATCATCCTCCGTTCAAAAGTTAAAAAGTTGTTCCCAAGTATATCTTGCCGGCAATCAGTTCTGTTAACTGTCTGCCTGTTTCGTCAATACTTCGATATTGATAAATGACACGCCACAGTACACCTTCATATTCAAAAATGTATTCTGTAACCGTCAGGTTTGTTTTCTTGCTATTTACGGTTTCATCAAAAACAAATACCAGTTTTCTTCCGTCTTCCGTTCCTATTTTAACATGAGATTCCTCTGTTTTAAGATCAGTCACATAAGAATCTCCCTGTAAAACAGCTTTGGCCTCATTTGTCAAAAGTTCTGCCGTCTCGTTGCCTTCTATTTGTTTGGCAGTAATGATCATTTGTAGGTTTTTATTATGACCTTCTGCCGAAATACGCGTATCAGATCGATCTTTGCTCTCCACTTGCTCTCCTTCTGATATAAGTTCAAAAGGAGTTGTTACAGTAATTGTCGCATTGGCACAACTGATTCTGTTCTTTCCAAACACAAACTTATCTGTAAGTGTTTCGTTGCCGCACCCGCTTACAAACAAAACCACACAAAATAAAATTGCCCACAAAGAAAAGGCTTTACCATTATAAATCACTTAATATACTCTTCTTTCTGAATAATTTATTGACCGTTCTCATCATTATATCACAGAGAATTTTTTATCTGCCGATTTTGTCGCTCTGCGTATGATAAAATAATTTTAAACAGCAGAAAGGTAAATAATATGTATATCGGTATAACTGCAGAATGGAATCCTTTTCATGAAGGACATTCCTACATGATTCAAAAAATAAAAGAATTATATCCTGAAGCTCCCATAGCGGCAGTAATGAGCGGAGCTTTTACACAACGCGGCGAGCCTGCTATTTTCGACAAATGGACGAGGGCAAAGTGGGCCGTTTATCACGGAATTGATGCCGTCATAGAATTTCCTGTGCTCTACGCTCTTCAAAGTGCCGATATTTTTGCAGAAAATGCAGTTTTTTTATTATCTGAATTGGGATGCACTCATATTGCTTTCGGCGCGGAATCAATGAGCCTTTCCGACCTCAAGAATATTTCCTCCTGGTCTTTGACGGAGGAATACAAAACGTGTTTTCATGAATTATTATCAAAGGGCGTTTCCTATTCTTCCGCTATAACACAAAGCATAGAAATAAAATTTCCTCAAATAGGACAAGAATTAAGAAAACCGAATAATCTTTTAGGATTCCGATATGTCCGCGCTGCAGAAAAACAAAATTTATCCTTATCTTTCATTATTGTCAGGAGAAGTTCTTTACATCCCGCTTCTGCCACCAAAGCAAGAGAATCTCTTCTTTCCGGCGGTACTTATCCTTTACTGACCGATATAGTGAAAAAAGAGGCAGAACAACTCATAAAGTCCGGTCATTTCCTTTCTTATTCAAGATATGAAGATGCCTGCTTACTAATTAATAAAAGACTTTCAGAACAGCAGTTGACAGCTACCGGTTTATTTCGTGAAGGACTGGAGCACCGCTGGTTCAAAAACATGAAAGAAACTTCTTGGAATAAAGCATTGGAACAAATAAAAAATAAACGATATCTTTACAGCCGACTCAAACGCATAGGAGCCGCCTTACTTGTATCCGAACAAATACCGTCCCCTTTTATGCAGAAAAAGAAAGCTGCTTATGCCAGGCTTCTTGCCCTAAGAGAAACCGAAAGTCATATTTTAAAACAATCAAGATTGCCAATCATATCCAATACCGCCGGAGCATATAAAAAACTGTCTTCCGATGATTTATCAATTTTATCATTGGATCTTCAATCTACAGATATACAAAATTTTTGCATGGAAAACCAAGAATATCGAAAAGGCAGAGAGGATTTTTACAAATCCCCTGTAATCATATGAAATAAAACTTTA
>URAA01000127.1 GCA_900545785.1 uncultured Dialister sp.
TATTGCAAGCACGGCATTGGCACAGTCATTGGCAGAAACAAAATTGGTTATCTGATAAATTAAAGGGCCTTTTTTTCTGATTATATCTGTCATTTTATAAATATCTGTCATAATTCCTCCGAGGGGAAAAACTATATTTTCTTCTATTATACTTTTTATACAATAAAAAAGCTCTCTGTCATTGAACGCATATTTTAAGATATGCTTTACAGAGAGCTTTTTATAAAATTTATTTTACATCATTCTTTTTTATAAATTCCATAAGTTCCGGATAGCCTACATTTCCATATCCGATGATGCTGTCAACCGGCTTCCCGCCACGGAAAAAAATCAAATTGGGAATGGTGTCTACTTCATAACGAGCTGCCAGTTCCTGATCTTCATCACAATTTATGTCATAAATGGGAACCGAGATTTCCTCGGAGATCTTTTCTACAATAGGACGGATTCTCCGGCAATATCCGCACCAGGGTGCACTAAAAAGCATAATTACATTTCCTTTGGAAATAAGTTCATCAAATTTGGCTGTACCTGTAATTGTCTGTATCATGATTATTTCCTCCTTAAATTTCTATTTTTTCTTTGATTATAATATACCATGTATATCGATAAATGTCAATATAAGTTAAAATGATTTTCTTTTATTTCCCTCTCCGATCTATATAACTGACATAGTATCTCAGGATAAAATGAAACAAAAGCAAAAAGACGGACCGATATGAATAAGTATTCTCATATCTGTCCGTCTCTCATAAGATGATTAGAAATGAATATGATGACTAAGGCAAATGATATGAGCAAGACATAAGTCTTTCTTGTCAATTCGCCTTAGAAATTTGTGGTGGAGATGAGGGGAATCGAACCCCTGTCCAAAAAGCCCACCCCATAAATTTCTCCGAGTGCAGTTATTGTTTTTTATTTAAGCAAAGTATCGTACAATAACAAACTGCCTTTGCCGATTTCAGAATTGATTTCCCTTACATGTCCTGAACTTCCATTTTCGGTATCCTATTGGTTGATGTCAGCCTGCGGTCATAGGAAAACTGCAGGGGACATTAGCAGATTAGGCTGCTAAAGCAAAATCTTGTTTTGCGTTTATGGTTTTCCACCGTTTAGCGGGGTAGATGGAATCCCGACTCGCTGTTTATGATATGGAATCTCCTGTCGAAACCAGTACATCCCCAAAGTAGTATCACTATTTTAGATCAGGGCGGAAGATTTGTCAAAATCACTGTTGTTTCAAATCCCTGTACGTTTTTAATCCGCTCATACTCTCCGCTTCTTTTACCGCATCTATGATCGCAATGCGCATGGCTTCTTTTGCCATATATCCTACTGTATCGACGGGAGCGGGTATATCTCCTCCCGCCATAGCAAAAATGGTATCCCCGTCCATTGTGGTATGAACGGGGCGAATGGCACCGGCATATCCGTCATGAGCCATACCGCAAATCATATTACACTCTGTTTTTGAGAGTTTAGCATTCGTAATAATGCAGCCGATCGTTGTATTTGCGCCGCTTAAATTTCTTTCAACCCCTTGTAGCATAAGTTCATGTGATGAAAGCATCTCTCCCTTTTCATAGTCAAAAATTCCTGCCAGTGTTTTTTCTTTTTCAAAAACTTCACCGCAAGCATTTACCGCTACATATGCACCGACACAGAGTCCGTTCTTCAAATGCAATTCATGATACCCGGCGCCGCTTTTCATACATTTATCAAATCCCAAAAGTTTGCCTACCGTTGCACCGGTACCGGCACCTGCGCAGCCTGTCTCAAATTCTGTTGATGCATTCTTAGCCGCTTCATACCCCATATTCAGATCGGGATATACCGAAGAATCACCAATCATCAAATCAAAAAGAACGGCACTGCATACAATGGGCACAATTGCAGTTCCTACAGCAAATCCGATCTTTTGTTCCGCCAGATATTTCATACAGCCCGAAGAAGCTTCCAGCCCGAAAGCGGAGCCGCCGGAAAGAACAACCGCATGTATTTTTTGTACCGTTTTTTCAGATTTCAGTAAGTCCGTTTCCCTTGTACCGGGAGCATAACCGCGTACATCCACACCCGCTGTTGCTCCATCGGAAGGGCCTAAAATTACAGTGACTCCTGTCATCCCTTTTTTATCTTCTTTCGTACCGATTCGAAATCCCGGTACATTTATTTTTTTCATGTCAGCTTCGGATTTCCTTTCTCGCCAATTCCAGGCATTGCATCATATCATCCGGTACAGGTGATTCAAAATGCATGGACTCTCCCGTTACCGGATGCTTTAAATCCAATGTATGGGAGTGGAGGGCTTGGCCTGCAATAGGGAAATGATCTTTTTTCCATCCGTACAGAGGATCATTGACAACGGGATGACGGATATGTGCCATGTGGACACGAATTTGATGAGTACGCCCCGTTTCCAACCTGCATTCAACCCAAGAATAATTCGGCAAATATTCCAGTACACGGAAATGGGTAATCGCTTCTCTTCCCGATTCCGGTTGAACATCCCATTTCATCCTGTCTTTTGTGCTTCGCCCGAGAGGAAATTTTATAACTCCCGTTTTTCCTTCCATTTGTCCGTGAACAAGTGCCAGATAGCACCTTCGTGCTTCATGGGATGCAATTTCTTCCTGCAATGTTTTGTATGCTCTTCCCGACTTGGCAACAACCATGGTGCCGGAAGTATCTTTATCAAGACGATGTACGATCCCCGGCCGCTTTTTATCCCCCACGGTCAATATGCTGTCTCCGCAATGATAAAGCAATGCATTTACCAGTGTTCCGTCATGATTGCCGGCACCCGGATGCACCACCATTCCTCTTTCTTTATTGATGACAATCATGTCTTCATCTTCATAAAGAATATCTAAAGGAATATTTTGCGGAATGAGCTCAAAATCATCCTTTTCTTCCCATATAAATTTGATTGTCTCCCCTGCAGAAATATGATAATTCGATTTGATTTTTTTATCGGGAATCAACAGAGCATTTCCTTCTTTGATCCATTTCTGCACTTCCGATCTGGTCAACCCCGATCGGTTCGTCAAAAACTGATCCAGTCGTTCTCCATGTTCTTCCTCACTGACTTCATATATATATTCAATCATGAATCATGTCTCCAAAAGTAAAAAACGATTAATGTTACCCCCAGGCAGATTGCAATATCGGCAACATTAAAAATAGGCCAGACTCTGAAATCCAGAAAATCCACCACTCCTCCGAAACGGACACGATCTATGGCATTCCCTAAAGCACCACCCAATAAGAAGCCTACTGCCACGGGAAAATATACCGGACGAGAAGGAATTCTGTTTCTGAGAAAAATAAAAGCCGCAAACAATACTCCTACTATAGCCAGAAAAAATAAATCTTGATGGGGAAAAATACCGAAAGCAGCCCCCGGATTTGAAATATAAGTTAAATGAAATATATTTTTCACAAGGGGAATCGTTTCCCCCAATTCCATATTTTCATATACCAAATATTTAACAAACTGATCAATAAAAACCGTTATACATGCTGCGAAAATGGTAATC
>URAA01000128.1 GCA_900545785.1 uncultured Dialister sp.
CTCTTTCCCTACACGACGCTCTTCCGATCTCATCAAAAATCTGATGAATTTTGCGAATAAAGTCATCCTGAGGCACGATGGCTCCTGCAGTTTTCTCCAGCAAAGGATAGAGAAGGTGTCTTTCTCCTTCAAAATAATGATGCATTTTTTGATAGGTTTCTAAAGATGCCGATAATTCCATAAATTCTTGAGGGAGAAGAATTATATCTTTATCTGCTTTCTGCAAGAATTTTATAATATTATAAGTTTCTCCCAAAGGGGAAGATATTTCTTTTTCTAAGCAGATGCTTGCTTCTTCCGTCTGGTCCAGCCAATTGGCAATTTCTTCATAATCAGTGGAAGGTTCTATATGCATTGCCCTTTCTTTCGATAAAAAAGAAGGAGCAAATTTGGTCAACATTTTCCTTATTTCATTAAATTCAAGAATTTGGAGTATATTTTGATTCATTATAATACACCTCTGAAAAAATGCCCTCTTGTAAATTTATTATTCCCATTACCGGGCAATTCGGGATGTAATGCTTTGCCTTCAAAAATATCTGAATAGGATTTGCAGATTCCCACTATATTTCCGTCGATTCCTCTGAAATCTAAGCATAAACGTTTAATTCCCGTCTTCGTCAGTTCCGGCAAATAAGGACGCATATCTAAGATATGGCAATTTAAAATGTGCATATGGCACCATTCATCAGTTTTTACGGGAAACCGTCTTCCTTCTTTATCTTGAAGTAAATAGTCGTGTTTTAAACACGGGGCGGGGCAACGTTTTTTCGGTACATCCGTCATTACCGCATTAATGGCACAATATTCGGATATCATCATCTGTGTGCGGCCGTACACAAAAACACCTAAGGGAATACCCGTATTTTTTACGATATCTCTTATTTGAGGAATTGTGACTTCTTGAGACAGGTAAGCCGCAGTTACTCCCAAATCTTCTATAAGTTTTATACTCTGCGTGTTAAACAGATTAAAAGAAGGTCCGCATTCTATCGGAATAGAAATATTATTCTCTTGTATCCATTCCATTATCCCGGGATACCCGACTTCTATTCCGTCAGGCTTCAGTTCCCTCAAAGTAGACAGCTGCGTCTTTATTTTGTCTTCATTATATTCTCTGACGACCGTCGGAAGAGCAAATGTAACCTGTCCTCCCGCTTCATGCACATAACTCAAGACTTCCCTGTATTTTTCAAAAGAAACAGGGATATGACTGAAAGATTCTCCCCCGAAAACAAATCTTCTTATTCCTGCATCCAAAGCCGGTTTGATATGCTCAATTTTATCGGTTCGCACCACAAGAGAAGGTTTCTCTTCTACAACTGAAATATTTCTTTTTCCAAGTTTCACTGCTTGAGGACGAGGAATATGTTGCTCCTTTTTTTCTTTACGGATATTTTCTAATTGCATGATTGCTTTTTGGCGCATTTGGTTAATAATGCTTTTGGGAACCATACAATCTTTATTATTAATCGTAACTGAGGACAGAGTAAACCATGTATTACCCAAACGAGAAATCTGACTTCTGATTTCATCGGAAGACGTAATACGTTTTACTGCTCTTTCTGCCACTATATCTGAAAGTACAGTAACTTGGTTTCCGTCATTATCCTCGAATGATAAAGACATCTGGTTTCCCGGTATCGCCACAAAATTGCTTATAAGAGGAATTTTATTTTTCCCGTCTTTTATGGAAAATAAGTGTTTTTCTTCTCGTATATGCCAATAAACCGACCCGCCGACTTTTGCTTTTATCGGTGTAACTACTTTATGATTATCGGCTTTATTTTTTGATTGGAACTCAGCTTCCGCATATCCGATTTCTTTATTCGCTGTTTCAAAGGAAACACCGGTTATTATCGATCGATTTGTTCCATGATTGCTTCTAAAAATAAACCCGTCTTTTGTTAGTCGAAGGACTTCTCCGATTTTCACACCGTGATTACCCGGAGAATACTCGGTTATACTGGACGCCCCTACCGAATCGTCTAAATAAGAAGATGTATAGCCGCGGTTAAATTTTTCTTCTAATGTAAGACGAATTTTATTCAGATCTATAATTTTCTCTTCATAAGCCGAATTTATGGCATGACGATAAGCCGAAACCGTATCATATACATAATCCGGACTTTTCATGCGTCCCTCTATTTTTAAAGAAGCTACATTGGCTCTGATCAGTTCAGGGATTTGTTCTAAGCCCATTACATCTTTCATACTCAGAATATATTTACCTTTTTCCCTGTTCATAAGACGTCCTGCATGATCGACCAAAGTATACGGCATGCGGCAAGGTTGTGCACAGGAACCGCGGTTTCCGCTTCTATCACCTATAAAGCTGCTCATTAAGCATTGCCCGGAATAGCAGACACAAAGTGCACCATGAACAAAAACCTCTATTTCCATATCGGTGGCAGCGGATATTTTTTTTATTTCTTCCAATGACAATTCCCGGGCAAGAACTACTCTTTGAAAGCCTAAACGCTTTAAAAATCGGATTCCCGATAAATTAGACACTGTCATTTGTGTACTTGCATGAAGCGGAATTTCAGGAGCAAATTGTTTTACCATACATGCTACGCCCAAATCTTGTACGAGGATACCGTCAACAGATAATGTAGAAAGAAATTGCAGATAGGATTTCAAATCTTTCATTTCTCTATCGGCAATTAAAGTATTTAAAGTAATATAAACTGCACTTCCTTTTATATGTGCATAATCAACGGCTTTTTTAATTTCTTCATTAGAAAAATTTCCTGCATATTTACGGGCACTGAAAAGTTTTCCACCTAAATATACGGCATCTGCCCCTCCATCTAAGGCTGCAATTAAATGTTCCGGTGAACCGGCGGGAGCCAATAGTTCTATTTTTCTGCCAACGTTCAATTTCTACCCTTCCTGACAAATAAAATAAGAGGAGTGTTTTCAAAATGAAAATCTCCTCTCAGTGTAGCACAAATTGATGTGGTAACGCTTTATTCTACTTCACTTTCATAGCGGGACAAAGTGAAACATAAATCAGATAAGCGGTTTAAATAACGAATTCCCGATTCATGAACCTCTTCCGTTTCCGCCAATCTCCATAAACTTCTTTCTGCACGACGAACTACAGAGCGTGCTACATCTAAAAAGCTGGAGCCTTGTGTATCTCCGGGAACCAGAAAATGATCTATCGGTGCCAGTGAATTTGTATATTCATCAATAATCTTTTCTAACTCGGTTACATGATCGGCAGTGATATTTGCATCTTTTCCGATACTTGCAATATCAGCCATAAGGAGCCATAAATCTTTTTGAACTTTATAAACAGTTTCTTTTACGTTATCATGAGCTGCAAAGGCACGAGCCATACCCAAGACGGAGTCAACTTCATCAATGGTTCCGTAAGTTTCTACCCTGAGACTTCCCTTGGCAACCCGTTCCCCCGTGTAAAGACTTGTTTTTCCTTTATCTCCGGTGCGTGTATAAATTTTAGACATAGGAGCCCCCCTGATATTACTAATTTAATTCGGGAAACCATAATCCGATTT
>URAA01000129.1 GCA_900545785.1 uncultured Dialister sp.
ATTCTTTATCGGTACGGAAAAAGTAACTGACACCTTCCGTTTCTCCCTGTCTCGGTTTCCTTGTCGTCATGGAAATAGAATAGTGCAGGTCGGGATACATCTTCCGAACGGCATTACAAATAGTCCCCTTCCCTGCACCGGAGGGGCCTGAAATAACAAGCAATATCCCTTCGTCTTTTTTTTGTTCCCCCATATCAACCTTCTTCAGACGATTCGGTTACAACGGTATCTTTATTCATTAAGCGATGAGAGATGGTTTCCGGCTGTACTGCAGAAAGAATAATCTGCCCGCTGTCCATAATTAAAACGGCTCTGGTCTTGCGACCGTAAGTAGCATCAATCAATTCTCCTTTATCACGGCAGTCTTGAATCATTCTTTTTACAGGGGCCGACTCCGGACTGATAATTGCAATCACCCTGTCTGCTGCCGCCATATTGCCAAAACCGATATTAATAAGTTGAACTCCCATTTTCTTCTCCTTACTCAATATTTTGAACTTGTTCTCTTATTTTCTCAAGTTCAGTTTTGATCATTATAACACAATCGATCACATCGATGTCACTTGCTTTGGAAGCGGTTGTATTAATTTCACGATTCAGTTCCTGTAACAAGAAATCTAATTTTCTTCCCACCGGATCAGCACTGTCAAGAGCCGCTTCAAATTGAGTCAGGTGACTTCCGAATCGGACCAGTTCTTCTGTATAATCTGTTTTCTCTGAATAAATAGCCACTTCTTCCAAAAAACGTCTTTCATCAATCGGTTCGTGAATATCATCCAATAATTTTTTCATTCTTGTACGAAGCCGTATTTCATAATCGGCAACAACCTGTTCTTGTTTGCTTTCCAGAAATTTCAGTTTCTCTTGTAAGAGCTGCAGCCGATTTTTCAAATCGACGACCAAATTGTTTCCTTCCTCAATTCGCATCCGGCAAAGTTCTTTCAAAGCATTTTGAACGGCCTCTTTTACAAGAGGAATCAATTCTTCGTCGGTGATTTTATCTTTCTTAACATGTAAGAACGGTACGGGAAGGGCAAGTAAATCTGCTATAGATGGTTTTCTATCTTTTATTTCATCCATCTTGCGAATTTTCTTTAATGTTGTTATATAGGCTTCCAGTAACTCTTTATCCATGGATACGCTGATGTTTTGATTGCCTTCCGCTGTTTCAAAGGAAAGGCTGACATACATTTTTCCCCGATTGACCTGTTCCTTTATCAGTTGTTTGGCACTTTCCTCAACCATGGCAGAAAAATGATCCGATCTCATATTTATTTCTAAAAATCGACTGTTCACAGTCTTAATTTCTGCTGTTACCGTTCCTTTGACACCGGCAGCTGTACCTCGTCCGAAACCGGTCATACTTTTCATATTTATATCCTTTCACAAAAAAACAAAACGATAAAAATCTATCAGATAAAATAAATTCCTTCGAATACTTTTTCGGCCGGGCCTGTCATGAATACCGATTCTGTCCTGTCTCCGCTCCATGCGATATGGAGTTTTCCTCCATCCAGCAATACATCTGCTTCTTTTTCCACAATTCCGTTCAATATGGCAGCTACAACGGCAGCACATGTGCCGGTACCGCAGGCCAACGTAATTCCGCTGCCCCTTTCCCATACACGCATACGCAAGGTATTTTTATTCAGCGGTTGAACAAATTCTACGTTAGTTTTATTGGGAAAAAATTCATTTGTTTCCAGACGGGGACCGATTTCCGATAAAGGAATTTTTTCCACATCTTCAGTAAAAATAACCATGTGCGGATTTCCCATGGATACACAGGTTATCTTATACTCTGTACCGTCCTTGTCTTTGATTCCTTTATTGATAATTTCGCCTTCCCCCATGCGGATGATCGGAATTTCTGCCGCTTTCAGATGCGGGACCCCCATTTCCACTCTTACATTTCCATCACTGAGAATTTCAGGATATAAAATTCCCGCACCGGTTTCCACGGAAAATACTTTTTCTTTTACCAACCCCAATTCATGGGCCCATTTGGCAAAAGCACGTATACCGTTGCCGCACATTTCTGCTTCACTTCCGTCACTGTTAAAAATACGCATTTTCAAATCAGCTTTATCGGAAGGTAAAATAAAAATAATACCGTCTGCTCCGACACCGAAATGACGATCACAAATTAAAGTCGTTTTATCGATAATAGGATATATATCAAGATCCATGGCATTTACAAAAACAAAATCATTGCCGCAAGCTTGCCATTTTGTAAATTTCACAAGGTATCCCTCCTTTATTGTAAGTATTCATTATTATATCATTTTTACTCTGTAGAATCGAATGATGTGACTTATCTTCGGCAAATTTTATGATATACTTACGTAAACAGTGAAAGGAGGCTATCCATGCAAATTGACAGTGCTGCACTTCATATCATTGTAAAATGTCTTATAAATAAAATTATTCCTTCCCAAGTCAGACAAATTCGTCAAATAGATAATCGAATTATGGATATTGAACTCTTTTGTCCCGACGCAAAGCCGGTGCATTTGATTTTTGATACGTATCGTCCTGTTGTGTATCTGATGGAAAAAAATAAGAAAGAAAATATTTATTCTCCGTCACAAACATTTTGCATGACCTTAAGAAAACATTTGGAAGGATCCCGTCTTTCCTCTATTGAACAGATAAATTTTGATCGCCTTCTAAAATTTAATTTTGATCGAATTGAAACGGCAGGAGAAATCATTACGAAATCTCTTTATGCCGAATTGATTCCTTCTGCACCAAATCTTATTCTGACAGAAAAAAATATAATCATTGATGCCTCCCTCAAAGGTAAAAAGATGGATCGTTTTCTTATGAACGGCCAACCTTATGCACTGCCTTCCAATTCTTCCCGAATGAATATAATGGAATTTACAGAGGGCGAATTATTTGAAATTTTTATTTTTAACAAAGAAAGAGAAATTTCACTTCAAGATTATCTCTATACTTCTTTTCAGGGATTCAGCCATTGGCTGATGACGGAATTATGTCACCGACTTTCAATTGCACCTTCCGTTACTCTTTCCACTCTAACGGATGAACAAATTCATTTGTTATCAAAAAACACTTTTTTGATGGCTCAAGATATAAAAAATTCCACAGAATTATATATCCATTCTTATCATCAGAAATCAATCATAAGTCCCCTAAAACTCTCATTTGCTCAATTTATAAAAACCGTCTCTCCTCTGGAATGGTTGGAACAAGAAATCAAAAACGAAGGAGATGTTTTTTCTGTAGAGACAAAGGAGCTTCACAAACAGATCCGTTCTCTTCTAAAAAAGGAGGAACGAAAGATAATCAAGATCAATCGTGAAATGGAAGAAACAAATAAAACGGAACAATATAAACTTTGGGGTACATTGCTCTCCATTTATGCTTATGAAAAAATAAATGGACGAAAAGAAATAACGGTCAGCAATCTTTTTGAAACCCCTGCAACAGATGAAAAAATTCCGGTAAACCCTTTATATTCCATGGCAGAAAACAGTCAATTCTATTTTAAAA
>URAA01000130.1 GCA_900545785.1 uncultured Dialister sp.
GATAAGGAAATTATTTTAACCCGCAAATTAAATCGTTCCGGTCGCGGAGTCTGCACCATTAACGGTAACTTTTGTACAGTCAGACAGTTAGAGACGGTTGGACGAAAACTGGTCAGATTACATGAACAAAATGATACTTTTGAACTTTTATCGGCCGAATATTGCGAAACCGTTGTAGATAATTCATCTTCCCCAATACAGAACCTTCGACATGAATATAAGGAAATATATAAAAAATGGGAACAGTTAAAAAATACAATTGATGATTTCGATTCCCGAAAGCAGGAGAATGAACGCCGCCTTGATATTTTGGAATGGGAATTACAACAAATTCATGATGCGGAAATCACGGAAGGTGAAGATGAAGAAATAGAAGAACGTTTAACCGTTTTACAAAATCACGAAAGGATTATTAATTCACTTCATGATGCGCTGTCACTGCTTACTCGGGAAGGGACGGTGCAGGATGAATTGGCAATGGCATCCAAACAGGTTTTTTCCGCTGCAAAATATGACAAGAATATCGAGAAAATAGGAGAATCGATAAATTCGGCGGTTTATACGATAGAAGATGTGGTGGGTGAATTGGAAAGTTATGTTGCCGACTCGGATTTTTCAGAAGAAGAATTAGCAACACTTCAGTCAAGAAGTGAAACTTTATTGGAGTTGAAGAGAAAATTCGGGCCTGCTTTGTCGGACGTGATTGCTTATGAGAAAAAAGCGGAAGAAGAATATAATTATCTGAAAGATATGATTTATGAAAACAGCCATATGAGAAACAGGCTGAAAGAGTTGGAAAAGCAGGTCATGGAGAAAGCGAAAAAACTAAATGAACTCAGACTTTCTTCAGGTAATGACTTGATAAAAAGAATAGTTTCCGTCATTCATGACTTAGGAATGGAAAATGCTGCCATGTCCCTTCATTTAGTTCCTTCCACTGTTCCGACTCCGACGGGAAAAGAAGAAATGGAGATTTATTTTTCTGCCAATGTAGGTGAACCGCTCCGTTCCATGAGAGAAACCGCTTCCGGCGGTGAAGTTTCCCGAATCGCTTTGGCTGTGGAAATTGTTACGGCTGATTTATTAAAGCACCAAACGATGGTTTTTGATGAAATAGATGTCGGAATAAGTGGGAAAGTGGGGTTGCAGGTCGCAAAAAAAATTAAAGAACTGGCTCGAAGTATACAGGTACTTGTGATCACTCATTTGCCGCAAACGGCGAGTATCGCCGATAAGCACTACAAAATAGAAAAAATCATTTCTCGAGGACAAACTTCTTCAAAAGCGGTGCTTCTTAATGAAAAAGAACATATTGAAAATGTGGCTCAAATGATTTCAGGAACTGCAACTTCCATAAGTGCGATTCAAGCAGCTTTAGAAATGGATAAACTTATCAATAATTAAATATAAATAATAATTGTACCGGAAAAAGAATTTATTTTGATATTCAAAATCTTTTGAATATGGTGATGACTAATAAAGAAAGGGGTTTACTATGATCAAAATTTTAGTAAACGGTGCCAGCGGAAGAATGGGCAGTGAGGTAGTTCGGACTGTTGAGAAAGAAGATGGACTTGTACTTGTCGGTGCGGTAGACCCTAAATATGCAGGACGGGATGTCGGCGAAGTTGCAGGAATAGGAACAAAAAATATTTTGATAGCGTCCTCTTTGCCGGAGGCACTTAAGGAAAGCAAACCGGATGTTGTTGTTGATTTTACTTCACCCCAAGTCATTTATGAAAATGCTAAAATGGTTCTCGGTGCCGGAGTAAACATGGTGATCGGGACAACCGGTCTTACAGCGGAACAAAGAGAAGAACTTTCAAAAATTGCCGAAAGTCATCATGCCAATTGTCTTATCGCGCCTAACTTTTCCCTCGGAGCTGTATTATTAATGAAAGTGTCTGCTGAAATCGTAAAATATATGCCCAATGCGGAAATTATAGAACTTCATCATAATCATAAATTTGACGCTCCTTCCGGAACAGCTAAATTAACGGCAGAAAAAATGGCAAAAGCAAGAATTTCCGATCCGGAGAAAGATGAAACAAAGGAAAGTCTGCCCGGGGTCAGAGGCGGAATATACGAAGAAATTCCTATTCACAGTGTAAGACTTCCCGGTTATGTAGCACATCAGGAAGTTCTCTTCGGCGGTTTTGGAGAAACATTGACACTTCGTCATGATTCCTTAGATAGAAAATCTTTTATGCCCGGTGTTGTATTGGCTTGTAAAAAAGTAATAAAAACGCAAGGACTTGTTTATGGACTTGAAAATTATTTAGATTGAGGTGTCGTTATGAGAAAAATTCCTAATGTTGCAATCCTCGGCGCTACCGGCGCAGTCGGACAAGAATTTATCCGACTGATGGAAGAAAGAAATTTTCCTTTTACATCTTTGAAACTTTTGGCATCTGCTAAGTCGGCAGGAACAGAATTAAAAGTATGCGGTAAAACTTATATTGTGGAAGAAGCAAAACCGGAATCATTTGAAGGAATTGATATCGCACTGTTTGCCGGAGGGAAAGTCAGTGAAACTTTAGCACCGGAAGCAGTTAAACGAGGTGCAGTAGTCATCGATAATTCCAGTACATTCCGGATGGATCCCGCGGTGCCTCTTGTTATTCCCGAAATCAATCCGGAAGATATTTCCAAGCACAGAGGGATTATTGCCAATCCGAATTGTTCGACGATTATTATGCTTATGGGATTAAAGCCGATTCATGATATTTCTCCCATAAAGAAAATTATCGTAAGCACTTATCAGGCTGTATCGGGAGCAGGGAAGGACGGTATTGATGAACTGCTTGAAGAAACGGCCGCGGCAGCGGAGGGAAAAACTTATGAACCGAAAATTCTCCCGTCCTCAAGTTTACCGAAACATTATCAAATAGCTTATAACTTAATACCTCAAATTGATGTATTTCTTGATAATGAATACACTAAAGAAGAAATGAAGATGGTCAATGAAACGCATAAAATTTTTCATGACGATACAATTGCCATAACTCCTACGGCCGTCCGTGTACCCGTCATAAGAAGCCATGCGGAATCCATTTATATAGAAACGGAAGATATCGTCACGACAGAGCAGGTGAAAAAAGCCATTGAGAATTTTGAAGGCGTAGTTCTGACAGATGATATTGCCAATCAGATATACCCCATGCCTTTAGATACTTCGGATAAAACTGATGTGGCAGTAGGAAGAATTCGTAAAGATTTGTATAATGATCATGGAATTAATTTATGGGTTTGCGGTGATCAAAT
>URAA01000131.1 GCA_900545785.1 uncultured Dialister sp.
ATTCTGGACGTCAATGGGGAACTGACGGAACAGAAGCAATATCTCCTTGGTGGAGTTTTAACGGTGATACTTCAGGATCTGCTAGAACCTATTACGGAAGTTGATTCTTCACAAACAAAAAAGCAAAGGATTTTACAATCCTTTGCTTTTTTTACTATATTCTTTTTAAGGAGTCTTCTATGAACACTAAAAAATATTTTATAACATTATTTTCTTTTATTATTTTTTCAATATATTTTACTTTGTCAGGTGTATTTGTTCCTTTCATCGCTTCTATTCCGCAAAGCAATGGTGGATTTAAAACACTTTCATCACAAAATGATTTTTACAAAATGGTTGACAATTTTTATGATCCAGATGAATTTTATAATTTTAGAACAGACAATCAAAACATAAATATATTAGCAAACTTCTATAACACATTAAATGCATCAAGTAACTTCGATGTTTTAACCTCATTCAATCAGGCTATCGCTGTAGATGACTTTAATGGAGACCAACGCTTTTATTATAATTCTGATGAATTTATTGATAATAGTCAGTCTCCTACAATAAATATAAAAGCGTTACAACTTAATCAAAAAGCTTATGATTTTTATAATATAGAAGTTGAGGGAAATTCCGAAATTGCATGGAATAGTATATCATATAAAGATAACTCGATTCCTGTTCTATTGGGTTCTGAATATAAATCTTTTTATAAAATCGGAGACATAATTACTGGAAATTATTATAGTAAAAATACTAATTTTGAAGTTATCGGATTTATAGAAACAGATTGTTCTATAAATTATAAAAATACATCTAATATCACTTTGGATACTTATATGCTTATTCCTTACCCTTCCACTCTTTGGGAAGTGGACAAAACTAATTTTCAATTTGAATCATTATTATACTTTGCTATGATAAATTGTGATTTACTACCATTTGTTGAGGAATCACAAATTTTAAAAAATATAAAGTCTATATCTGACGAAACTGGATTTTCAGACTTTTCTTTAGTTGGTATTGATAACTTTCAAATACAACATATAGAATTACTTTTATTTATACAAAAACATCATATACTTTTCATCATTGGTTTTTTGATTATTTTTATTTTACTAAATATACTATGTTTGTATTTATTTAACCACATTCTAAAATCAATTTGTAATCAATCAACCTTACGAAAAAAACATAATAAAATTTTTATGTTGAATATTGTTATTCCATATGGATCTGCGTTTCTTTTAGGAACGTCTCTTGCAACACTATTTATAAAAAAAATATTGCCTATTAGCATCATTATTGGAATAATAACCTTGGTTTTAATATATCTGATAAATTATCTTTTTTTATCAAAATTCCTTCATGTTTCCTCAAATCTTCAGCAATAGACAGTAGGGAAAAAGGAGCTATTAAATAACTCCTTTTTCCCTATATATTTTCATTGTTTATATCTTTCCACCACTTATAAACAGTATGCTTTGCAAGTCCTGTATCCCGAATACAATCTGCTTTCCTTCCTGTTTGATGTCTCTCCTGCCATTCTCTGACAGTATGCTCCGCTGTTCCGCTCCCTTTTGGTCTCCCCTCCCTTACTTCTTCTCCTAACTGCTTTTTTAGAGCTTTCATAGTATTCATAACCTTTATATGGTCTTTTTGCTTTCTATAATTCCGCTTATTTGCTGGTATCGTTACCTTTGTATTGTCCTCTATCCATTCCCGACTTGCTATCGTTGACAGCCTTTTTCTGTCCCTTTTCAATGCCCGGAGAGCGTCTTTCACATCTGCCCGGCTGAAATGGTTGTCCTCGTCCTCGGTAAGGCTCTCTAAATGATCCAGAAACGCATAAGCATCTCGCCTTATCTTATACTCTGATATGCCACACTTCAATCCATAAGAACACAATGCCATAATGGAAAAGTAACGCCCTCCAGCTTTCACTTCCTCGGTTATTTTCCGTTTCCACCACTCATATAAAGCTTCATTACATACCCACGTACCGCCCTGCTTCTTACTTTTCTGCTTCGGCTCTCCCTGCACGATCCGTTTCTCATACCACTCCGGGTACAGCTCCTTTGCTTCTTCCAACGTAACGGTACTTTTTCTTCTCGGCTTCTCATACAACGGAGCAAGGTCTACCTTACAGCTCGGTATGCTGGCTTTTATATCCTCCAGCGTGTAACTATTCTCTGACAGCTTATAGGCTTTTACTGGGAAATCTGCACCCAGCTTCGACTGACTCCCCACACACCGGAACCCTTGATAAATTCCGGTTATATCCGGGCTGTCCGGACGGATAGAGCTGGTATCATTCCATAGCCGCCGGATAAAGGCTTCTTTCAGCTCCGCAAGTACTTCTTCCCGGTTTCGATACAACTGAACCGGCTCCTGCAAAAAATAGTAAAGATGTACCCCCTTACCGGAGCTGACAAGATAAGTCGGACGAAGCTGCACACCATTCCCAAACTGCTTCAACAAGTTCTTTAACTGCTGTTTACCTACATAGTCTACGTCCACCACTACCGCAAACAGCTCATGAGCGTTCTCTTTCGTGTGTGACTTTCCGTAAAAACTAATAGGCGGTATCAGCCCAAACCTATCCCCTATGACCTTATCCAGCATTTTCAGACTATCATCAATTACCCACTGCCGGGTTCTTCCTTTGCCGGACGGTCTAATCTGTGTCGCTATAATATTGCCTTTTCCGTCCTCCGGTTCTTGCTGGAGACTGCCAGCCGGAAACAATTCCCGATAGAAATCATGAGGACTTACTTCCGGGTATCCCCTCTCCAGCATAAGAGCTTCTTTCTCCCGATAAGCAGACTTCCACTCATACCCTCTTTTATCTCTCCTTTTGGTGTATTTTGCCATAGTCTTTTACACCTCACTCCCTCTCGCCTTGACCGCTAATCTTATCAATGAGTTTTTTGCACCTTTTTCCAAGTATAAATGAATGACTTTTTGATGTCAATCTTTACACCTCACTCCCTCTCGCCTTAACCGCTAATCTTATCAATGAGTTTTTTGCACCTTTTTTAATCTAACTAGATATATTTTTACCTACCAAACATGCTAGACGCTAGCATAAGAAATACTAAAATATTACAGACCATACCGCCCCAAAACAAGTACAGTTTCAAACCCTCATATCTGAAAAAGTTGTTTTTGCTTTCCTCCAGCTCCCGGATCTTCTGCTTCATCACGCTCGTAAGTGTATCAGACTGCTTCTCAAGAAGCTTTGTAGCCCTCTGTATAGCCTCTA
>URAA01000132.1 GCA_900545785.1 uncultured Dialister sp.
CCTCTTCTCCAGTCTTTTATGATACAAATCATGTGTCTGCCAAAGAGCCACAAATTCAGGTTCTTTCGCCGGCAGATTTCCCCGCATCGGAAATTCCGTCTGCGGCAGATGTAAAGTTTTACTGTAATCCATGACAATTCCTCCTGATACTTCCTGTAAAACAAAAAAATCCCGCCCGATAAGGGGCGAGATTGATCCCGTGGTACCACCCTAATGACATAAAGCCACTCGGTGCAGTTAACGATGCCCCGGCAGAGCATTTCCTCTCTGCAGCTCGGAAGTGATCTGTCTGCACCCTCCGCTCCTCCTTCCACCAACCGGAGTCTCTCTATGCCGGACCAAATGCAAACCGTCTTCGTCAAAGCTTTTTCTTATTCATTGTATTGTACCGACATTTTTAAATATCGTCAAGAGGCGGAACCAAAGAAATGATTTAACGCCGATATATTTTCTCCGATAATTTTATTTTACATCCGGCAAGTAAAAACAGAATAAAAAACAGATTATTATAACGTCCTTTTCATCATTTTTCAGCAATATTTTTTCTTCTGAAGTTTTTCTTGAAATCAGTTGTTTCCATTCCCTTTTCTTTATAAATGGATTAAAATATAATTATTAAGATACATTTGCATTATACAGAAAAGAGGTAATTATGAAAAAATTATTAATTGCATTTTCTGCCGCATTGGCTTTCGGTTTCGGTATGGCCGATGCCGCCGTACCGCAGGGCGGATATTTCCTTGATAAAGACGGCGTTCCCTTGACGGAAGCACAAAAAACTCCGCCGTCCGTTAAAAAGAGCGCCATGGCTCCCTTGAGCGGAGACGTTCTGGTTGCCATGGAAAGTCTCCCTTACTCTTCCTCTGCCATCATTTTGGTCACTGTCAATGAAGACGGTTTTCCGGAAAATCCGGTGGTTTCCCAAAGTTCCGGCTCCGTTATTTTAGATGCTTATGCGGCGGAGAGCGTAAAAGACTGGATCTTCAATCCTTCCATGCTGGGAGAAAAAGCGGTCAGCTCTCAAGTATCCGTTCCCGTCCGTTTCATGTCCATGAAAATCGTCACTTCCGCAACTCCTTTGAATCAGCCCATGAAAGAAACTTCTGATGCCGTCAGAGGAGCGGCGGCAAAAAATAACCATCCCGTCATTTATGTTTCCGTCTATATCCGTGCAGACGGTACATTGGAGGGACCGCCGAAGGCTGTTGAAAATACAAATTTAAGTAAATCGGATTTTAAAATACTTGCCAAATATGCGGAAGACTGTGTGAAAGACTGGACATTCTCGCCGGCTCTCAATCCCGAGGGTGATCCGATTCCGGAAGAAACGGAAATTCCCGTCCAATTATAATAACGAATATAACAAGAAAAAACGCATTCCGAAAGGTTTGCGTTTTTTGATTTTAAAATATAAATTGTACAAGTCCCATATATACGGCAGTGGCAACACCCATAGAAAGGAACATATTTCTTTTCCACACATGGACTGCAACGGTCACGGCAAGGCCGATCGCTTCGGGGATGCCGTGACTTCCCGAAAAAAGATTGACATCTTTCAGGCAATACACCACAAGCATGGCAAAAACTGCGGAAGGAAGCGCTTTCCCCAGATATCGGACATAGGGAGGGAGCCGTTTTCCCGGTTTAAAAAGCAGGAACGGAAGCATTCTGGTACACATGGTGGCAATCATGCAGATGAGTATGGTGAGAATCTGCTCGGAAACGGGCATATCCGTCATAAGAAACCACCTGCTTTCTCCAAAGGTTTCCTGAGAACGGTCAAGAGGAAAAGGGTCGCTCCCATGGCAGGAAGCATAAACGAAGACGGCCCGAAGATGACAAGGGAAATCAGAGAAACCGCACCGCCGATACAGGCTGTATAATGTTTCTTTTCTCTGAAATACTGTTCCATGAAAATAACGACAAACATGGCAGTCATGACAAATCCGAGTCCCCGGGTATCAAAAGTAAGAAAAGAGCCCAAGATTCCGCCGATGGCAGCCCCGCTCACCCAGTAAAAATAATTCAAAAAAGAAACCCAGAACATGAACCATCCTTTGTCCACATCTTTCGGAACGGTGGCGGTGTAATTCAGTGCAAAAGTTTCATCACAGAGCCAAAAGAGAAGAAACGGTTTTTTCCATCCCGTATGATTATATTTTTCCAGCATGGAAATTCCATAAAACAAATGCCTTGCCTGTACCATCAGCCCCATCAGAAAAGCCTGCAGTGGCGCAAAAGGACTCATGAGCATCGTCACTACGATAAATTCCAGAGAGCCGCCGAAAATAAGAGCCGCCATGACGGCGGGATAGAAGAAACTGAATCCGGAGGCATGCATATAAATACCGTAAGAAAAAGCAACAAACCAAAATCCCGCAAATATGGGAATCGTATAAGGAAATGCTTCTTTAAACGCTTTTACGGCAGGACTTTCTTTTTTTATTATTTTTTCCATAAAGCACCTCCCTTTTGATAATTATTTATACTAACACAAACAAAAAAGCCTTTCAATTTCATTTTTCCCATCAAAAAATCCGGAGTTTCCTCCGGATCTTCTTTATTATCAATTACAGCTGCGGTGCCGTTCTGCTTCTTCCCAGATCGGCAGTCATGCGGAGATCCTCTCTCGGATCACGGCCGCCCGTTGTAAGGTAGCCGCCGACCATAATGCCGTTGAGACCGCCTGTGAGCGCCAGAGCCTGCAAACTTCTCAAGTTAACTTCTCTGCCGCCGGCAGTACGAATCAATGCTTTCGGAAGTACGAAACGGAACATGGCAAAAGTACGGAGCACTTCAAGCGGCGGAATACGGCGGTTATTATAGAAAGGCGTTCCTTCCACGGGATTTAAAATATTAAGCGGTACGGAATCGATATGCATTTCTTTTAATTTGAAAGCCATTTCCACCCGCTGATCCAAAGATTCGCCAAGACCGATGATACCGCCGGAACATACGCGGATACCTGCTTTTTGAGCCGTCCTGATGATGTCCTCTTTATCTTCCATGGTGTGAGTGGTGCAGATTTCAGGGAAATAAGAGGGAGATGTTTCTATATTGCAGTGGATTCTCGTGATGCCCGCTTCTTTGAGGCGCACTGCCTGTTCCTGAGAAATCAGGCCGAGAGAACAGCAAACTTCGATTCCCACTTCTTTACGAATTCTTTTTACGATAGCGATGATTTCTTCAAATT
>URAA01000133.1 GCA_900545785.1 uncultured Dialister sp.
AGACGTGTGCTCTTCCGATCTTCTATTGCGAAACAGAGAACAGGCGGCCGGTGCGAGCCTTGGCAAAGAAAAATTTTCCGCTCTGGAGTGGCCGATGAAGAATCGGACGGACAGTAACCGTTATTATACGAAAGTGGCTTATGCAAATTGGGTGGCACCGCGGATAACTTCGTCCCATAGAGGATAGAAGTTTTTTTTATTAGATTAACACGGAAAAATTACATAGGGAGTGGTACAGATGTTAGACATTAAATTTATCAGAGAAAACACGGAAGCGGTAAAACAGAATTTATTAAATCGTCATACAGATTTTGATCTGGATGAAGTTTTAGAACTGGACAAGAAAAGAAGAGAGCTGCTCCGTCAGACGGAAGCCTTGAAGGGAAAACGAAATGCAGAAAGCAAAAATATCGCAGCCGCAAAGAAAAATGGAGAGGATGCATCTGCTGCCATTGCTTCTATGCGGGAAGTAGGGGATGAAATAGCCGCTATTGATAAAGAACTGAATGAAGTGGAATCCAAACAGACGGATTTATTGCTCCGCATTCCGAATATGACTGATGCATCTGTACCGGTCGGAAAAGATGACAGTGAAAATCCGGAAATCCGTAAATGGGGAGAAATTCCAACTTTTGATTTTCCCGTGAAAGAACACTATGAGCTGGGTGAAAGTTTAGGTATACTGGATACGGAAAGAGCAGGAAAAGTAGCCGGAGCCCGCTTCTACTTTTACTTACAGACGGCAGCCCGTTTAGAAAGAGCTGTTTATAATTTCATGCTTGATGTACATACCCGGGAAGGAGATTTCACAGAAGTCATTCCGCCTTATATTATCAATGCAAATTCCATGCAAGGAACGGGACAGCTTCCCAAGTTTGCCGATGATATGTATAAAGTGGAAAATGAACCTATGTACATGACACCGACCGCAGAAGTGCCGTTGACCAACTATTTCGCAGGAGAAATTCTGGACGGCTCCATGCTTCCCGTCCATTTTACTGCGTTGACACCGTGTTTCCGAAAAGAAGCCGGATCGGCAGGAAAAGATACTCGCGGTTTAATCCGCCAGCATCAATTCCATAAAGTGGAAATGGTAAAATATTGCAAACCCGAAGACAGCTGGGATGAATTGGAAAGCTTAACGGCGGAAGCAGAAAAAATTCTTCAGCTGTTGAAACTCCCCTACCATGTGGTTTGTCTCTGCACGGGAGATATCGGATTCTCCTCTGCCAAAACTTATGATATTGAAGTTTGGATGCCGGGACAGGGAAAATACAGAGAAATTTCATCGTGTTCGAATTGTCTTGATTTTCAGGCACGCCGTGCAAATATTCGTTTCCGCCGCCATCCGGGGTATAAACCCGAATTTGTTCATACATTAAACGGTTCCGGTCTGGCTGTGGGGCGTACCGTCGCTGCCATTATGGAAAATTATCAGCAGGAAGACGGGACGATTGAAGTTCCGGAAGTTTTGCAGCCTTATATGAACGGTCTCACCGTCATCGGTAAAATGAAAGGATTTGCAAGTTCTAAGGGAGAATAATCCGTTCGATAAAAATAAATATTCTTGCACATTTTGCCGGTATAGACCAAGCGGGCGTGAAATTGTCAAAAACTTTACATCACTGTGAAATAATTGTGGAGGGATATCTTTATGGTCATGACGACTTATGCCGGTAATGGAATTTATGCGGCGGAATGGTATCAAATGCCATTTGTTGAAGCTATTTTGGCAGCAATCATCTTTATTTCCATTGTGGCGGAAATAAAGACTGCCGGATTCTCCGGAGGAGGACTCGTAGCTGTTATTGCAGGAGGGCTTCTTTTTGGTGCCAATTGGCAGGGAGGAAATATCGCATGGCTCGAATTTCTTCTTTACTTCGGAGGAATTGCGCTCATACTGCTGGATATATTTCTGCTCATATCCGGTATCGGAATTGCTATAGGTCTGATTTCCATCATTATCGGCCTTTATTTGACTTTCGGGGCAGATATGACGGCCCTGTGGGTACTTTCGGGAGCCATACTTATGGCAGTTGTCGGCATCTATTTTCTGGCAGGTCATTTATCGGAGAGCAGACTTTGGAAAAAAGTGACACTAAGTTCATCTTTGTCCACTTCGGAAGGTTATGTTTCCTCTTATCAGAATTTGAAAGAATATGAAGGAAAAAACGGCGTTTCCGTTACGGTACTTCGCCCTTCGGGAAAAGTCAAAGTGGGAGATGACATATTGGATGCAGTTTCCAAAGGGGAGTTTATTAAAGAAGGTTCTCCTGTCAAAGTCGTACGGGCAGAAGGGAATCATTTGGTTGTAGAAGAAGCTTAATTAACGGTTATTATTTTTAGGAGGAGTAAATGGAACAATTATTGATGATTCCCGTTTTCACAATTGTAATTGCCATTTTTGTGCTGCTGGTAGTGCTTCATTTTGTGCCGGTGGGGTTGTGGATTTCCGCATTGGCGGCAGGGGTGAAAATATCTCTATTTAATCTGGTGGGAATGAGAATTCGCCGGGTAGAGCCGAGAATGATCGTTCTTCCTTTGATAAAAGGGACAAAAGCCGGATTGGGAATTAATGTAAACCAGTTAGAAGCCCATTATCTGGCAGGAGGTAATGTGGATAATGTAGTGGATGCCCTGATTGCCGCTCACCGTGCCCAGATTGATCTCGGTTTCGAACAGGCTGCCGCTATCGATCTGGCAGGAAGAAATGTTTTGGAAGCCGTTCAGATGAGTGTCAATCCGAAAGTAATTGAAACTCCGACCATTTCGGCGGTGGCAAAGAACGGTATTGAATTGAAAGTAAGAGCCCGCGTGACTGTTCGTGCCAATATCGATCGCCTTGTAGGCGGTGCCGGAGAAGCCACTATTATTGCCCGCGTCGGGGAAGGGATTGTCACAACCGTCGGTTCTTCCGAAAAGCATACCGATGTACTTGAAAATCCGGATCATATTTCCCGTACGGTTCTCGGCAAGGGTCTTGATTCGGGGACAGCTTTTGAAATTCTCTCGATTGACATTGCCGATGTGGATGTAGGAAGAAATATCGGCGCACAACTGCAGACGGATCAGGCGGAAGCAGATAAGGAGATTGCTCAGGCCAGAGCTGAAGAAAGACGTGCCATGGCGGTAGCACAGGAACAGGAAATGCGTGCATATACACAAGAAATGCAAGCCAAAGTAGTAGAGGCT
>URAA01000134.1 GCA_900545785.1 uncultured Dialister sp.
GAATGTTATCGGAATATTCATGACGGATTTATCGGAAATCGGGTAAAAAAGCTGAAAGACGAAACAGTGAAACGCCGCGGTTACATACAGGATTGCGAAAAAAAAGATGGTTCTTCGGAAGGGCAGACACGGGAGGAAGCTTATTTTGAAAATATGCGGAAAGCCATAGAAACACTGCATGACAAAAATCATGTGACGGACAAAAAAACAGGGAAAAATGTTTCTTTCGGCGTGGTACGGCTGGCAAATATCAATCCCTGTGTGAAAGCAGCCCTCTACTTCATGAAATGTGAATGGGGAAAGGAAACCGCTGTCCGTGTGATGGTTTATCACAGCCGGCAAATTTTGCTTCTCCGCCATGAACAGGAAAAGTATCTGGACAAAGTGCTCAAAAGGAAAAAGCAGGGGGAGATCGTAGATTTTCAAGATAAAGCGATACGGAAACATTTGGATCAATCAAAAGAGAAGAATGTCATATTTGTTCTCGTCGCGACCCCCGTGGAAGAAGTCGGCCGTGATCACGACTTCGACTGGGCAGTGGTGGAGCCGTCGTCTTATCGTTCGATTATACAGCTTGCAGGCCGTGTATTGCGTCACCGCATGCCCCTTGGCGGAAAGCCGGTAGAAAAAAATATGGCAATTATGGCGTGCAATCTGAAAGCATTAAATGGGGACAAGCCCGCCTATGTAAAACCCGGCTATGAGACGAATAGTCGGAAACTTAAGAGCTATGATATGCATGAGCTTGTGGACGAATCGAAGTTGGCGGAAAAGATTGACGCCGTGCCGAGGATAGAGAAATCGGAAGCATTGAAAAAAGAACAATTCCGACCTGATGATAGTAAAGTTTTTGAAACTCTCTCCGATTTGGAGCAGGCAAGCATGATGGATTTCAATTGCAAGGAGGATTTCGGACCACAGTGTATGCACGGCTGGACGGAAGAATACTGGTGGCTGACGGCGCTTCCGCAGTGTTGTAACCGGTTCCGTGAGTCTTACGGGGAAGAACTTGAAGCTTGCGCAGTATATACTGAGGGAAAGAAGAAATTTTTATCCTATGAAAAAGTCAGAAATAATACCGCTGATACAGGTAAAAATAGTGATCCGACAGGATATGTCCATGTTTCCGAGTATAATGGAATAATAGAGACAATGAGAGAGCGATTGTGGCTAAACCGTGATTATACGGCAGCACTGAAACAATATGTGTCCGATACGGAGGAGGAATCGGAAGAAGAACAGATGACTGCTATTTCTAAAAAATATGGAGAAATCATCATACCGGACAGGAAATCAGATGTAGTAGATCCTTGGACTTATGATGATCAGTTAGGAGTGTTTAAATTATGATAAGGAGGGATGAGTTTGAGTGAGTTGTCTGAGTACATATCGAAAACGGCAGCAGGGAAAAAGAAAACGCCAAAGGAGTGGCTGGAAAATACAATTTCCCTGTTTTCCAAATGCGGTATGGCGACTCATGTCGGGAAATTTACACACCCCGATGTGAGAGTGAATTTGAATGAGAAAAAACAAGTAAAGAGCTCTTATGTGATGACGGAAAGTACAGAATGTGAAACAGATATCTGCTGTACTTCTGCCAGTTATCTTGGGGCAGCAAAATTGCTGCTCCATCCTCTGGAGGACGGCAAGCCCCTATGGAAGCATATCATCAATGAAGATGAAGAGGTAAAGCAGGATATAGAAGAATTGGGAATTTCCTTTGCTGATGTAAAACAGCAGGTGGAAGAGATGATGGAAAATAATATTCCTCCTGCAACGGACGGCAGGCTCCGGCAAGTTTATTTCCCCGTCGGAGAAGGAATGTACCATCTGCTCACCATATTGCCTGCCTCAAGTCTGCTGGAAACACTGAACGGCAGAAACAGACGTATGAGGAACTATAGATTTGAGTGTTTTAATGACAAAAGTGAATGTTACGGGAATGACTATGATGAAATACCGGATAGAACCACTATCGGATTCGGCGGGACAAAGCCACAAAATATCAGTACATTGAATTCAGAGGCGGGCGGAAAAGCAGACCTGCTCTTCTCGATGCCGCCGATATTGAAAGATAAGAAAATACGCCTGCCTCGTTACAATTTTTTAGAGGAAACCATATCTTACAGAGATGTAGTTCCTCTATTTAAAAAACTGCATAGTCTGTTCCTGTCGGAACGCAACAATGTGTCCGTCAGAAAACAAATAGAGAATACGGTCAATGAACTGGTCGATGTTGTTCTGCGTTTTTGTGATCTTTTGCGCGAAGAGCCGACAGGATGGAGTGATGAAGAAAAATTTACCAACCTGTCAAAAATGCAAAAAATATGGCTTGATGAAGCATATAGAGATGAACGGGACGAAGCATGGGCAGAGGAAACCGGTATATACTTTGGAGATTGGTTCATTCAAAAATACAGAAAGATTATGAAAGAAGAGCGCGTTCCCCTCGGAGAGGAAGAAATGAAATATATTCGCCATGCATTGCAAGACGTGCTTCTTGAGGAGGTGAGATACCTGCCATGAAAGCTTATTTATTGCTCTCTCGGATGCACATTCACAATGCAAATGCCATGAGCAGCACCATCACCATCGGTGTACCTGCCATGACGGCATGGCTCGGAGCGGTTCATGCTCTTGAGAGAAAAACGAAAGAAAAGGAGAAGCAGGCACTGGAAGATGTCGGTTTCAAGGGAGTTGCCGTATCCTATCACAAAGCAGATCTGCAAGTGTATAAAGGCGCAGGAGACTATGTAAATTCCATTATAGGAACAGCCAATCCTCTTGATAAAAACGGAGAACGTCCGCCTTTTATCGGGGAACCGCGAATTCATCTGCTGGTATCTCTCCTGATAGAAGTCAAAGGAGTTAATGGAGATAATATAGAGTTATTTGAACAGACGGTGAAAGACATATTGCCACGGATAAAAATGGCAGGAGGCGATATTCTGGACATCGGAAAAATCAAAGTCATGTTTGCCAATCAGGATAAGTCGGACGAAATTAAAAAAGTGATTTTTTCTCTCGCACCGGGTTGGGTACCGATAGAACGGACAGATTTGATGGAAGCAGAGGGGATGGAAGGGGAA
>URAA01000135.1 GCA_900545785.1 uncultured Dialister sp.
CTTCCGATCTAGAAAAGACAAGATAGAACGGATTTATCTTTTGAAGAAGTAAAAGAACAATCTAGGGAGAGAAAAAAACAAAAGAAACGTTCTTTTATCCGAACATCGGAAATAAAAAAATATCTCCATGGGGAAGATATATCGGATCAGCCTGAATTCGGTAAAGAAGCGATGCGTACGCAATTTAACGGGCGGGAAAAATTGCCTTATCCCATAGCGGCGTATCACTTTGGTCCGGATGCGGGATTGTATGTACTTCTTTCAGGAGATAACGAGGATCTTCAAAAACTGGAAACGCTCATAAGAATGACCGGTTTATCGGGGATTGGCGGAAAACGAAGCAGTGGCTACGGAAAATATAAATGGGAAGACGATCCTTTGTTCCTCAGTGAAGATGCGATTTATGGCGGAGATGATGCAGTCTTATATAAAATGCTTTCATCGGGAAAGGCAGATTATTATATGGCGCTTTCCTCGGTTTTGCCGATGGAAACAGAATTGGAAACTGCTGAAAACGGTACGGGAAAATTGATAAAAAGAGGCGGTATTTCTTGGTCACGAAATATGGAAGAACCCCATAAAACAAATAATATATATATGATGACTGCCGGATCCTGCTTTACAAAACCATTGGAAGGGAGAGTGGCAGACGTCAATAACGGTTCTGCACCGCATCCCATTTATAAATATGGAAAAGGATTATTTGTGGGGTTATCGCTATGATGAAATATTGGAAAATGAAAATGACCGTTCAGTCTCCGATTCATATCGGCAGCGGTGATATTTTTGGAAGAAATCAATATATTTACCAAGAAAAAAACAGAAAAGCTTATGTGTATTTCTTGAAAGAAATGAAATGGGCAGAATATCTCAATAAAGAAAACTTGCTGGACAAATTTGTATATACTATGGAGCGAAATCCGACAAGATTCTCTATTTTTAGTTTTTTGAATGAGGAAAAAGCTTATAACAATCCGAGAAATATGGATCAGGTAATAGAAGAATTGATAAAAACCGGAGTCTGTTCAAATCCCCTTACTGCTGATGTGGAATATACAAAAAATCCAAAGGATGCACTTAATGATATCCATACATTTATCAAAGACAGCGAAGGACGGATGTATATCCCCGGTTCCGCTCTGAAGGGTTCATTTCGTACGGCGATTCTAACTGCCATGATTCGTAAAGACAGAAACCGTTATGATAAATACTGGAGAGATATAAAAGGAATAGTTCAACAAAACGAAAGAATAAAGAATGAACGTCAAAAAAGAGGAATGCTGAAAAGAGAAATCGGAAAAATTATTGAAAGACTGGAAAGAGAAACGCTTATTCCGGCAACAAATGGCGGAAAAAGAAATATGGTAGACAGCTTATTCAAATCTTTTCATGTGAGCGACAGCACCCCTGTTTCGGAAAAAGGTGTTCTTATACGGAAAGCGGATATCGGAGAGGATGAAAACGATCCACATACAATTTTCCTTTGGCGGGAATGCATAATGCCCGGGGAAGAGTTGTTTTTCACGATCGGTATCGATGAAAAAGAAATGGGAAAAACGGGCATTTCCGATGCGAAATCACTGATTAAATGTGCACAGGACTTTGTTGATTTCCAGTATGATGATTTACTTTTTAAATCATTCGGCGATCTTAAAGCGCTCGATGAGATGAAAAAGAATGACCTGATTTTGGGAGGCGGTACGGGATATATCAGCAAATCCATCATCTATGCTCTGGCACCTTCCGTAGAAGACGGGGTGTATGTGGTAAAGAAAATCATGAAAGAACAATTTAAAAAAGGTCATCATGACGAGGGAGAAGATATTTCTCCCCATACACTGAAACTTGCAAAAATGGGAAACCGTTATCAAATCATGGGAATGTGCAAATTAGAAACGGTGGAAGAATTATGCTGAAACTTTTTGGTGCAGAAATAACGCTGCCGGAAGGAATTCATCTGAATCAGTCTTTCGGATCGGTATTCCAAGGAGCATTGATTGAGCAAATCAATCAAGAATGGGCGGGGAAACTGCACGAACAGGCAGTCCGCCCATACAGCCAATATTTGTGCAGGAAAGAAGGAAAATCCTTCTGGCATATTGCCACCTTGAATGAAGAAGCTTGTGATCAAATCGTTCAGCCGCTGACGGATAAGAAAACACTGTATCTGAAACAAAAAGGATATGAAGTCGGCTTGGGAGATTTTCATGTCATAAAAGAAAGCTCTTTTCAGACGATAGAAGAACATTTTTGGACAGGAACAGATCGTATCCACCATATAGACATGGATTTTCTCACAACCACCTCTTTTAAAAGCAACGGTGCATATATTATCTTTCCCGAAACTGTCCTTTTGTTCAATAATATACTGCGGAAGTGGAATACCTATACCGACAGCATGACATTAGGGGAAAGTCATTTGGAAAATAAATTGTCGGAAGGAATGAATATCACCGGTTATCATCTCCAAACCCGTTCCTTTTCTGTGGAAGGACGATATATCAGCGGATTTTTCGGAAATATCAGACTGGGACGCTTTAAAAATGATGTAGTCTCCCGTATAGCAGGAATGTTATCCGTTTTTGCGGAATATTCGGGAGCAGGAATGAAGACGGCTCTGGGGATGGGGGCTGTACAAAGTGAAATATTCTATTATCAAAAGAAGGAGTAAGATATGAAAATTTTATTTTCTCCTGCAGGAGATACGGATCCGGTCAGAGGATTTTATGACGGAGGGATTCTGCACACCCTGCGTCATTATGGGCCTATGGATAAGGTCATCGTATTTTTGACTAAAGATATGGAGATTAAAGAAAAAGAGACAGCCTGCTATACAACCGGCATTCGTTCGGTCGATTCGAGCTGTGAAATAGAGTTTATCGAAAGCGGAATTACAGACCCTCATCAATTTGGACCGTTGACGAAACTGCAAGATGCTTATACCAATATTAGAAAGAAATATCCCGAAGCGGAATGGTATTTCAATTTATCCTCAGGAACACCGCAATTTAAAACGGTAATGGCATTGATTGCTCTCGACTATTCCGATGTAAAGGCTATCC
>URAA01000136.1 GCA_900545785.1 uncultured Dialister sp.
TGTGCTCTTCCGATCTACTTTATTTTGCCGTTTCCTGTCAAAATTCCAAAGACATCTCCTGCCGTTCCGCTCGTTTAAAGAACATCGGTTCATTCTTTATCGATCATGCAGAAAATCCGGTCTTTGTCAGTAAATTTAAAAGTATTATTTTAATTTAAATATTATACCATATATAGATATTATCAGCTACAAATCGGTATTTTAGGAATGATTTTCATCGAGAATCATTCCCGACTTCTTCAAAAATCCTTTCAAAAAAACTTCCGCTGAAACGATGGCGCAATTCTTCTTTGAAATCCATTCCGGAAAGGACCGCTTCTTTTGCCTCTTTCTTTGCTTTTTCAAGCAACGGCAAATCTTTTATGATATCTGCCGCTTTCAAATCAGGCATTCCATGCTGATGATAGCCGAAAAACTCTCCTGAACCGCGCATTAACAAATCTTTTTCCGACAATAAAAAACCATCCTGTATATCACACATTATTTTTAACCTGAGTTTTGTCGTTTCATTTTGATTATCCGAATATAAAATACAGTAAGCCTGTGCTCTGCCCCGGCCTACCCGCCCGCGCAGCTGGTGCAACTGACTGAGTCCGAAACGATCCGCTCCATAAACAAACATGATGGTTGCATTGGGAACATTCACTCCTACTTCGATGACGGATGTAGCTACAAGCAATTTTGTTTTCCCTGCATGGAAATCTGCCATGACCTGTTCTTTGTCCGCATTTTTCATTCGCCCGTGAACAAGTCCCACTTCAAACATAGGAAATATTTTCTCTTTAAGATTTTCATAAACGGAAACGGCAGCTGCCAAGTCTTGTTTTTCACTTTGCTCCACGAGAGGACATACTACATAGACTTGGTGTCCCGCTTCCATTTCCCGTTTCATAAAATTAAATACGCGATGAAGCATTTCATGGCCTATCGCATAAGTTTTTACGGGATGCCGTCCCGGAGGCAGTCCTTTAATGGAAGATACATCCAGGTCACCATATACGGAAAGTGCCATGGTTCTGGGAATGGGTGTTGCCGTCATAATCAATACATGGGGAAACTCTCCCTTATTTTCTAAAGCCTGCCTTTGTTTGACTCCAAACCGGTGTTGTTCATCAGTAATAACGAGACCGAGATGAGCAAATACAACAGTTTCTTCAATCAAAGCATGAGTTCCTATAAGGATATCTATTTTTCCGGTTCTCAATGCTTCTAAAAGCTCTTTTCTATCGCTTGCTTTTGTTTGGCCGGATAAAAAAGCCGTTGTAACCGATAAATCATTAAATATATCTTGAAACACCTTAAAATGTTGTCCCGCCAAAACTTCCGTCGGAGCCATAAGCGCCCCTTGGTATCCGTTTTCCACAATTTTGGCAAGCGCCAATGCGGCAACTGCCGTTTTTCCGCTTCCCACATCTCCTTGTACCAGACGCTGCATCGGAATCGTTCCTTCCATATCATCTTCTATATCCCGAAACGCCTGTTGCTGTCCCTCGGTCAATGAAAAAGGAAATTTATTCATAACCGCTTTTACTAAATTTCCTGAAGGAACACATTTTATACTGACCGTTGACTCTTCTCTATGTTTCCGCAGAAGCTGTATTCCTGCCTGCATAAAAAATAATTCTTCAAAAGCAATTCTTCGGCGGGCCATTTTTTGTCTTCCCCAATTTTCGGGATGATGCATAATCCGAACCGCTTCCAGCCGGCCCATGAGACCTTCTCTCATCAAAGTCCGTGACGGCAAATTTTCCGTCACGCCTTCTATATTCTCCAGTGCAAAGTCGATCATGCTTCTCATTTGGGCGATTCTGATCCCTTCCGTCAAGGGATAGACAGGCATCAATTTAGTAAATTTCTGTAGATCCTCAGGCAAAACGGATTCCGTATCGGCATTGGATATCTGCCATTTCCTGTAATTGTATTCCACCTTTCCATAGGCAAGAATATATTCTCCCTGTACAAATTGGCTTTTTTTCCAGGGCTGATTGAAATATATGAGCTGAAGCGCTCCTGTCCCATCCGCCACCGTTACTGTCAGGATCGACATATTTCTTCGAGGATAAACTTCCCTTGCTCCTATGATTCTTCCGTAAACGGCAGTTTCCATTTCATATTCCAAATCTTCTATTTTTGTGATTTTTGTCCAATCTTCATAACGCCGCGGATAAAAAGAAATCAGATCTCCCACGGTATAAATTTGTAGTTTTTCCAGCTTCTCTTTCATTTTCGGGCCTACGCCCTTGACTTTTGTCACGGAATCAGACAATCTCATCTTCATTCTCCATTCGATTTTTACAGAGTTTTCCCTATTCCGATCTCTGTATCGTTTCAGATCATACTTGCTTAAGAAAATATTTTATGATATATTATGAATGTTGCAATTACGGAAGTGCGAGGAGGTGTGGCACATGGCTAGTTATTGTGAAATTTGCGGAAAACATACCGCTACGGGATTCAATGTATCCCACTCTCATCTGAAAACAAAAAGAACCTGGAAGCCGAATATCCAAAGAGTTCGTGTATTGGCGGACGGAAAGGTTAAGAGAATGAATGTCTGCACTCGTTGCCTTCGTTCTCATAAAGTGAACAGAGATATCTAATAAAGTAACCGGTCATCAGGCCGGTTATTTTTTTATGTCTATATCAGTTATTCAGGTAATTGATCGGTAAAATTCTTGATAATTACAATGGGTGTTTTCTGATTATCATTACCGAAAGGGTTATCGATTAAGATTTTAGCAATCACTTCCGGATCAAGACCGCGACTCTTTCCTAAAATAGCGGCCCGTTTCAAATCATTTACATCTGCCACGACTGCACCATAGGCGCCTGTGGCATTTTTTATTTCTTCGCAAACTTGATCCGCATCGGCAGGACCGTAAACAATACATTTATCAAAAGGCGGCATGGTTCCCGTCACATCGTCTATCAAAGACGCCTGACGGCAGCGGGCATAAAAGACACCGGGCTTGCCCATGATTTTATAAACAGCCCCCAGAAGGAATGAATAAAGCATATTCCATTCTCCTTCTTCTTCCATAGCTGCCTG
>URAA01000137.1 GCA_900545785.1 uncultured Dialister sp.
TGTGCTCTTCCGATCTCAGAAGGAATGAATAAAGCATATTCCATTCTCCTTCTTCTTCCATAGCTGCCTGCATTCCGTAAATACTTGCCATAGAGCCCTCTGCCGGAACAAACCGATTCATGAGACGGGCCTGCCATGAAACTTTCAGTTCTTCCGGACGGGTATATCTGTTTTGCGTAATTGCAACCACCGATTCGGCCGTGCAGACGATATCATGGTCCGTAATGACACTCCCTGCATATTCCGATATGGCATCTACAATATTATCTTTATTCGTCAATATCCTGGTATGTACAGGAATCAATTCCAATTCTGCCATTATTTTCTCACCTCTGATGTGTATCGATAAAGTGCGGTCTGTAAATCTTCCGAAGTCAGGACAACTCTTGTTTTATCATAATAATAATCACTTCTTGCCACTACCTGATAAATGATATCCATTTCCATATCCGGAAAATCTTCCAAATCCCGAAGTATATTTCCCGATTTGCCTTCTATTTTAATTTTTATTAAAAAGGTTTTAGGCCGCTTCTTTTCCATGATAAAAGCTTGCCAATAATTATCCTCCCGCGGAGCATCGGCGGCGGTAAGGACGGCGGTGACTACTGCTTTGTCATACTGTTCTGCCGGCAAATAAGTACGGACAAAGGCATCCATAATAGTTCCTATCTGTTTGCCCTCATTCACGACAGGTATCGTATAAGACAAAGTAATGCTTCCCATATCCATTTTTTCTACTTTGTAGGGAGACATTCTCGCTTTTAATACCTTCAGCTTACAATCTCCCTTGATCAGCGCCATCAGCCAATAAGCAATAAAGCCGAGACAGATAATGAAAATCAAAAAGGTCAGAATTTTTAAAATAATCAGTACCATACAGTCACACTCCCGATAAAACCACTTTTTCTATAATTGAATCTTTCCCAAACATCTTTTTGACAAGAGGAGAAGATTTCTCTTCATCTTTTGTAAAGAAAAACAGATCCCTTCCTGCCGTATCTGCCAAAGCATTTTTTTCTTCCAGTATTTGCATTGCATTTTCCACGGTACTTTCGGCAGGATCAATAAATTTTACTTTCTGCAGCACTTTCTCAAAAGTATCCTTTATCAAAGGATAGTGAGTACAAGCCAATACAGCTGTATCCGCATCGGCAGCAGAATATTTCATCACCGAATCTTCAATGATCTTTCTGTAAACCTCTTCAGATTCCCTGTACTCAATAGCATTTGCCAGACCTTCTACAGGGATTTCAATAATGTCGATATCAGGCAGTTTTTCCAGCAGCCGTCTTTTATGCCGATGGCTCTGAATTGTGGCGGCAGTTGCAAATACAGCAAGTCTTTTGATGTTTTTGTTCTCCGGAACAGGAAGGCTCATCCCTGCGACAGGTATTTTTCCTTTATAAAATGAGGCCGGTACGGAGAAAGTAATCGTATTGCAGGCGATTATAATCATTTTCACATCTTTTGACAAAAGAAAAGATTTCATTTCTTCTGCATAAGAAGTAATCTCCGCTGATGTTTTTTCCCCATAAGGATTTCTTGCCGTATCTCCTATAAAAATAATTTTTTCTTTCGGATATTTTTGATGAATGACTTCGGCAACCGTCAGTCCTCCTATGCCGGAATCCATAATTCCTATGGGACGGTTATCCATTTTCTCTATCCTCTTTGGAAATTTCCATCAATTTTTCCAATCTTTCCGCCGGCATTCTTGCAATTCTTCCCGTAGAAATTTTGGTATAAGTCCCCACCGATCGGCCTTTTGTCAGTAACTCCCCGGTGCTCTCCCGTACCACTTCATATTCAAACACCAATTTAATCCTGTCCACTTCACGAAGATAAGTTTTTACAAGTACGATATCATCATAAAGTGCGGATTTCATATATTTCACATTGATTTCGACAATAGGAAATACAATACCTTCCTTCAACAAATCATTCAGGCATACTCCGCCTTCTCTCATATATTCCACACGGGCCTCTTCAAACCAATTGAGATAATTCCCGTGGTAGACGACCTGCATGCCGTCGGTTTCATAAAAACGAACTCGTTTCTTTAATATATACATAATTTCCTCCATATTTATATATATTACTACAATCGGCGGTAAGTTTACAGTTATTGAAGAATACCCTTTTGGTCTTCTCCTATAAAATCACTCGATAAATAACTGTCTTTTACGGAAATCTTGTTAATTGCATTTTCACTCATTATAATAGACCGAGGAGGTTTATATGGCTTTTACACTCACTTGTCATGTCTGCGGACAAAAACTGAAATTATTTACTGTCGATATCAAAAAGAGAAAGGGCAAGATTCGCTGTATTCACTGTGGTGCTCCCATTTCCTATGATTTGGACAGCCGAAAAATACAGCGTTCGGGATTTTGGGCAGAAAAGGAAACTCCTTTTGATCACAAAACGAAAAATAGAATGCTCTCTCAAATAAAAAAAGCAGACAGTCAAAATGTTCTTGCCGAAAAAGACAGCCTTCCTTCGCCAAAGAGCCCGGATTTGCAAATAAATTCTTTTCATCAAAAACCGGGGTTTGCAAAATTTGATTTAAAAACGGGAACTGTTGCAGAAAACAAAGAAGTCCCTTCCGTAAAAACACTCCCGCGCAAGCCTGTTTCGCCGCCTTTACATTCTTATCCGAAAAATCATTTAAAGCAAATGTTTTTACAAAGAAAAAAACTCAAAACAACAGCCGAAACATCTTGGGCGGTTTCCCTTTTGCAGAAAATCAAGAAATTCTGGCATAAGCTGCGTTAAAACAACCTTTTCTATTCTGATCCCCCCGTATAAAAAGACAAGGGATAATACTTCAAAATTAAGCCGAGATCGGGTTTGATATTTCATCAAATTCGATCTTTTTATTTTATTGAATCTTGGTTTTCTTACTGCTGTAATCTCCATATTCATTGAATATCGGACGATAAATTCAAACTTTTATAAAATCTTCTTTTACATATTCCTGCTTCAACAACTTCATTTTTTGAA
>URAA01000138.1 GCA_900545785.1 uncultured Dialister sp.
GTAACCTCCGTTTCCGGTGGTAAACTGGTGGTTGGTTTGAATAAAGATGTTGATCTTGGCACTGACGGTTCTCTCGCAGCCGGCAATACGACCATCGATAAAAATGGCGTTTCTACCGACAAGATTGCGATTAAGGATTCCGAAATTTCCATCGATAAAGACGGTATCAATGCCGGAAATACGCAAATCAAAAACGTAGGCAGCGGCGCTGACGGTGTCGATGCTGACGGTAAACCGACGTATAATACGGATACGAATGGAGCTAACATCGGTGATGTTAAGAATATTGCCAATGCAGCAGCCGACGCAGCGAAAGCTCAATCCGGTAAGAACATTACCGTAACGGAAGATCACAAAGTTAATCTGAATGATGACATCACTTTAGGAGATGACAACGATGTCTCCAAACAGGTCAATATCAACGGAAAAAGTGCAGCCGTTACGGCCGGCAGCGGCGACAACCAAGTGAAGATGGACGGCTCCAAAGGTCAGATTTCCGCAGGAGGTGCCGTTTTGGGCAATCAGGAAAACACGGCAGGCGACAAAAATCCGGCAACGGGCAGCTATCTCACCGGCTTGAGTAACACCGAATGGAATGGTGAAAATATCCAGTCCGGCCGCGCAGCTACGGAAGATCAATTGAAGACTGTCAGTGATAAAGTCAATAAAGGCCGTGTATTCCAAGGTGATGACGGTGAAGGCAACAGCGTCACCGTAGGCTTGGGAGATACGTTGAAACTGAACGGCGGTGCTGATTCTACTAAATTGTCCGATGGCAATATCGGTGTTGTGAGAAACAACAGCGGCGATGGTCTCGATATCAAACTGGCTAAGGATTTGAAAGGCCTTGACAGTGTCACAACCGGCAATACAACTATGAATAACAGCGGTGTCACCATCAAGACTTCCGACAGCGACCGTACGATTACCATTCAGGATGGCAACGTCAACATGGGCAACAACGTCATAAGCGGTGTTGCTGATGGTACAGTGGCGCCCGGCTCTACTGAAGCTGTTAACGGCAGTCAGCTTGCTCAACGTGATCAGTCTATTAACATAATTGGTGGAGCAGTGAACAAATTAGATGACCGTATTAACAAAGTCGGTGCCGGTGCAGCTGCTCTGGCGGCCCTCCATCCGCAGGACTTCGATCCCGATGATAAATGGGATTTCGCCTTCGGTTATGGTCACTATCGCGGTGCCAATGCAGGAGCTCTCGGTGCCTTCTACAAACCGAATGAAGATACAACATTCTCGGTCGGCGGTACTTTCGGCGGCGGTGATAACATGGTTAACGCCGGTGTATCTTTCAAGTTAGGTCAAGGCAACAATGTATCCAATTCTCGTGTCGGTATGGCCAAGGAAATCAAACACCTCCGTGAAGATGTAGCTAAACTGGAAGACATCGTCAATCGTCAGAGTGAAATGATTAATCAATTGACCGGTCGGAATCCCGGCATGATCGAGTCTAAAGGCAGCGAGCTCTTCCCGGATGTTCCCTCTAACCACTGGGCTTACGAATATGTTACTAAACTTCATAATCTCGGCATTCTTGAAGGATACCCTGATGGAAACTTCGATGGTAATCGTATGATGACCCGTTATGAATTTGCAGCGATAGTCTATCGTGCAATCATGGCAGGTGCTGCATCTAATGCGGCTCTTGCCGGTGATGATACTTTAGATCGTTTGGCGAATGAATTCTCCGCAGAACTTAAGTACATCCGCATTGACACTGTACGAAAAGACAAAGATGGTAACCCGACTATCCAACGTGTTCGCATCGTTCCTGAAAATAAAGATAAATATTAAGAATTATTTATTCTTGAAGGAACGCTGAAAAGTTCATAAGGCATTTTTGAAAAGGAGCTGTAACGATATATCAGTTACGGCTCCTTTTTAATGTAAAATAAGGGTATGATTTTTTCTTGGTATAAATATAACAAAATACGGCTTAAAGATATTTTCACATCTTCAAGCCGTATTTTGTTTTCATGGGTGTGTTTCTCCACAGACCTTTTAGTATCATTCCTTATATCAAACGATTGAAATAAGGAATCTTTTTTATTAAATGAGTTAACAGCAAACCTAAAGCAAAGGCAGCACATATCCAGATCACCGCATCAATAAAAGGAGTTCTGGGGATATAAGTGAGAAGGATATGGCCGTAAAACCAACGGGTAAGAGATCTTGTTATTTCTTCAAACAACATAACGCCGAAAGAGAGACTTCCGAGACGGATAATTAATTTTTCCATATTCGGTGAAACGGAATGGTGAGAAAACCACCAACGGGCAAAGCAATAGATAAAAGCGGAATTTAAGAACAGGAAGGAGTCGTAAAAACGTTCCGAAAGCGCTTCCGTGAGTCCCCCCGCCACATACCCGCGGTAGCAGGTCATTACGGCGGCAAGGGCAGTCCCGAGCAGTGCAGCTATACCTAAAAGCAAGAGAGTCTTTTTTGTGATTTTATGATCGGGAAGTATATTTTCTATCCAAAAGCCGATAATGAAATAAAAAGTCGGTTCACTGACGGCAAGTAAAGGGTTGACGAACCAATTGATCTCGGCACTTCCTTGAAATAAAAGAAAAGAAATGATCGGTACGGCGCCGACAAAAAATAAATTCAAAGCAATCAAATATAAGAAAAGTTGATGACTCATACTTTGGACAAGCGTTCTCCAAAGAGGTAGCATAAGCAAAAAACCTATATAGATATATAGGAAATAATAAGCAGTTGCCATATTGGAAGAATAAATCATTGTGAAGAATTTTGAAATATGGCCGTAAAAAGAAAGATCCAATGAGTGGTAAAAATAAATATAATTGATAAGAGAAAAAATAAATATAATCTGAAGGAATCGAAAAATACGCTTTTTGAAAATAAGGGAAATCGGCTCACTTTTCTTTAGAAGCAAAGCACCGGAGATCATAAAAAAT
>URAA01000139.1 GCA_900545785.1 uncultured Dialister sp.
GATATCCTTCCCAGCCCGATCCGGTGATGTATCCGCGGACGATGCATTCTACGGGAATCATGTCCAGTTTTTTTGTTTTCATGCTGTTCCCGTCAAATTCTTCCGTTTGGAAAAATTCGGGCATATCTTTTACATCAATGGAAATCATGTGATTCGGTACTACATCTCCGGTAAAATCAAACCAGAATTTGGACATCTTGTTTAAAATTTCCCCTTTTTTCGGGATGGGATTGTCCAAAATTTTATCAAAAGCGGAAATACGGTCAGTGCAGACCATGATCAGACTGTCCCCTAAATCATACAGTTCACGGACTTTGCCCGATTTAAACGGTTTATATTCTTTCATGCTTTCCTCCTGCAAATTTTATTTCTTTAATTCTTTTTGTAATTTTTCATCTTTGCGATACACTTCCGCCGATGCTTCTTCCCGATATTCTTTATATTTTCTGTATAAGTCCCGATCTCCGATCGCACCTATTTCCACGGCAAGATAAGCCGCATTTTTAGCCCCGTCGATGGCAACGGTTGCTACGGGCACGCCGGAAGGCATCTGAACGATGGAAAAAAGTGCATCCATCCCGTCCAGCTTATCCCCTGAGAGCGGAACACCGATAACGGGCCGGAAAGTCAGTGCCGCCAAAGCCCCCGGCAAAGCAGCCGCCATTCCTGCTCCTGCGATGAAGCAGGCAGCGCCCTTTTCTTCCTCGGCCAATACAAATTCTTCCAATTTTTTCGGAGTCCGATGCGCCGATGCAATGACCATGTCATAAGTAACACCGAAGCCGTTTAATATTTCACAAGCTTTTTTCATCACAGCCAGATCAGAATCGCTCCCCATAACAATACCTACATGCATAATGACCCTCCTTCGTAAAAAAATAAAAAGCCCCCTGTTTTATTCTGAAAAATAAAAAAAGAAGCTTGGTATGACATATGTAATTGCGGACACAAATAAAAAAGGCTCCATCCCTGATTCTATTTTACACCGGCTAAAATAAAACACGAAAATCGGCCTCCTTTGCAAAAGAAGAATCCGCCTCGAAAAGACAGATCTTTTAAAATTGTAAATCCTTATTTATTTTAATATTTCCATACTTTCTTGTCAACGAAACTATAATTTAAAGACTCCGATCATATCTGATATTTCGCCGTATTCTAATTATTAATTTTCAATTCTGTTACATTGTCTTACTATTAATTATAAATTCATTTTATCTTATAAAATCTTTTTCATAACCGTCCAGAATTTTGTTGAATTCACTTTCCGTACAAGCTTTCATAATTTCCCGTCTGAGCGCTGCCGCTTTAGGAAGGCCGTGAAAATATCTGGCCGCATGGGCCCGCATCTCCCGCACTGCCACATATTCACCCTTCTCCGAACAAAGCCCGTGCAAATGTTTCCTTGCCATATGAAGCCGCATATCCGGCGTCGGTTCGGGAAGAATTTCTCCGTTTCGCAGATAGGCATTGATCGCTTCAAACACCCACGGATTTCCCCAGGCAGCTCTTCCGACCGCCACTGCGGCGCATCCCGTTTCTTCCATAAGTCGCTTTGCACTGATACCGTCCGTCACATCTCCGTTTCCTATGACGGGAATTTTTACGGCTTCCGCCACTTTTTTGATTTCCTTCCAATCTGCCTTTCCCGTATAAAAATCTTCTCTCGTCCTTCCGTGAACCGTAATGGCGGATGCCCCCGCCGCTTCTGCCGCCTGCGCCAATTCCACCGCATTGATCGTTTCTCTCGACCAGCCGATGCGCATTTTAACCGTAACCGGCACTTTGACCGCCTTTACCATGGCGGAAACGATTTCTGCCGCTAAAGGAATATTTTTCATTAAAGCGGAACCGTCACCGTTTTTGACCACTTTATGCATGGGACATCCCATGTTGATGTCGATGATATCGGCTCCTGCTTCTTCCATTGTTTTAGCACCGAGAGCCATAATGTCCGGATCGGAACCGAAAAGCTGAAATGCTACGGGATGCTCCTTCGGATCTGTTTTCAGCATATCTTTTGTTTTATCATTATTATAATAAAGCCCTTTGGCACTCACCATCTCAGCCGTTGTTAAAGCGGCTCCCATACTGCGGGCAATCACACGGTATGCCAAATCACTGACCCCTGCCATCGGAGCCAGCAGCACAAAGCCGCCCAATTTTATATTTCCAATGATCGGATATTCCATGATAACTCCTTTTAAAATAATACTTTTTTATTTTATCATATCTTTTGATTTTGTTTATGAAATAAAAAAGAACTGCCCGAAAATACAGGCAGTTCTCTTCTTTAAGATTTGATCTTATTTTGTAACATCCTTCAAATTATCCAATAAATTTCTTCCGTACCATTTTTCGGATAATTTACCCAATGTTCCGTCATCGCTCAGTTTTTTCAATGCACCGTCTATTTCCTGTGCCAATTTCTCTTCTTTCTTATTGACAATGACGATGATTTCATTGACTTTGACAGGTTTCCCGACGGTAACAATATCGATTCCCATTGCTTTTGCAGTCTCTTCTACGCCGAAATTATCGGGCATAACCAAGAAATCATACTGGCCGGTTTTCAAAGAATTGAGCCGGTCTGCCACAGTCAGTCCGTCTTGAATCGGAATTTCTTTCATGATATTTCCATGAGCGGCATTCCAATCGGTCATTACCTTATAAATACCGCCGTTCGGTGTATTGGGCACTTGTCTGCCATGTTCTACCGCATCTTCCAAACTTGTAAATTTATTTTGATTTTCCTTCAATACATAAATCATAATGGAGCTGGCTCCGATCGGGGTTTTAGGAATGATAAAGTCTTTTTCACGACGGTTGGTTCTGAAATATCCGCCGGAGGCCACTTTCGCATCTCCCGATTCCATCATGACATCCTGTGTTTCCGGAGGAACAGCTTTGATATCCAAAGTATAATCCTTCAGATT
>URAA01000140.1 GCA_900545785.1 uncultured Dialister sp.
CGTGCCCGATGGTACCGATGTTGCAATGGGGTTTTGTTCTTTCATAATGTGCTTTTGCCATTTCTGCTCTCCTTATAAATAAAGAATTTATGCTTTTCCTATTATACATAAAAAGTTAAAATTAAACAAGGAATCATCAGTGTTTTTACCAAGTAGCGAGGTACAAATAAAATCACTTTCGTCCCGTTTTGTTTCTCTTTTTCATAAAAGTATGATGCTTTTAATCTGTCATGTATTTTTTGGAAAAGCAGTTAAAAAAATCCCCTTTTTACAGAGGATTTTTTCTGGTGGCGGCTCAGAGATTTGAACTCCGGACACAACGGGTATGAACCGTTTGCTCTAGCCAACTGAGCTAAGCCGCCATGGAGCTGATAACCAGGATTGAACTGGTGACCTTATCCTTACCAAGGATACGCTCTACCGACTGAGCTATATCAGCGAATCTATATAAAGCCGATTATAAACATGGTTGCGGGGGCAGGACTTGAACCTGCGACCTTCGGGTTATGAGCCCGACGAGCTACCAACTGCTCCACCCCGCGATATTTGGTGGGCGGAATAGGATTCGAACCTATGAAGGCAAAGCCGGCAGATTTACAGTCTGCTCCCTTTAACCACTCGGGAATCCGCCCACATGGAGCTAGCAATAGGACTCGAACCTACGACCTGCTGATTACAAATCAGCTGCTCTACCAACTGAGCTACGCTAGCACATTCAGTGACAAACGTAATTATACACATCTGTCATAATCTTGTCAAGAGCATTCTTATCCTACTTCTGACCCACTCATATTTATTAAGTATAACATTATTACCTTTATATTGTCCATAAAATCCATACTGTTTTTAAGCAATTATTTCTTTATTCATCCTGGCTTACAAGTTCAATGTCTTCCGTAACTTCTCTGTTCAGTACTTTTTTTGCTCCTTTTAAAAATTTGGGACGAGGAATTAAAACTATTCTGCCACAGCCGCAGCATTTGACCCTCATATCCGATCCCAGCTGGAGCACTTCCCAATTTTCCGATCCGCAGGGATGCTTCTTTTTCATCTGGACCATATCACCGATTCTGAATTGGATAAATTTCATTATATCGCCTCATTTTTTGGAATTAATAAAAACCTTATGGGAAGGTAACAGGCTCCCGGCGGAATGAATCTTATATATAAATCTCTTCCCGCCTGCCATGTTCCTAATTTTTTATAATCGTAAATTGTTTCATGTCCGAACATTCTCCCTATTGTCTTGTCCGTCCGATAGACATGAAGCAGATTTTTTACCTGCCCCACTTCCAGCGTTCCTTCAAAGACGCCTCCCATGGGATTGATATACAGATCGTAACTCCCCGTCCCCGTACTGTGAATCGTTATATGGCAGGTGATTCCGTAATTTCCCGTATTCTCCCGAGAGATCAGATTTAATTCATCTCTTCCGGTTATGAAAAAAGGAGTCTTGCTTTCTTGACTTCCCAAAATAATTTCCTTCGGTCCGTCAAGAATATTCCACGGCTCATTTTCAAAATACACATCTTTCGGGAAAGTGCCTCTCATTTCATGCGTATCCGGCGGCAGCGGCTCCGCTTTATCCAGATTTTCTTCAATATCGCCTTTCGCCGATACAAAGGCAGTTCCGAATTTAACCGGCCTGTCTGTCACGACTTCAACGATACCGCTGACCAAATCATCCGCCTTTATTCCTTTTTCATTTTCTTCAAACAAAATAACCCGTCGGCCTTTTTCAAGGACATATTCTTTTATTTCCTGCCGCGGCGCCGTTACTTCCCTAAACGACAACGTTCTCCCCGTAGGAACATACTCTTTGCTCGGATCGCCCCTCAATCTTCTTGTTACTTGTACTTTAGTTTTATTATCACTGATTCCGTAAACAACAAGGCGGGCAGGTTTCCCCGTATTATTTACATGATAATAATAAATCTTTCCCTTTCCTTTCGAAACTGTTCCTTCCGCCAAAATGCCGTACAGGCTTGCATATTCGGGCGAATCGGAAAATATCAGCGTTCCTTCCCTGTTTATTTCTTTCAACGCCATCTCTTCGTAAGGAATGTCCAAAGGAGATGCCGCAGCCGTACCTGCCGCGCTGAAGGCACCCATAATCAGTGCGGCCCATTTCATCATTTTCATTTGCTTTTTCTTATCTTCTTTCCGTGGGAAATATCCACCATATCTGCTATTTTCTTAAACCGATGGGCCAAGCCCGATTTGGTAATCCCGCATATTTCCGCCAATTCCGCAAGGGTGGCATTGGGATAGCGAAGGCGGACTTCGCAGGTTTCCCGAATGGTCGGAGACAATTGGGACAGTGTTTTCAATTGCAGAAGAGACTGTACCTGATGAGTCTGCCTCACTGCCGCATCTACGGATTTCTGTAAATTGGCGGTTTCGCAATTGACTTGGCGGTTGACCCGGTTCCGCATTTCTTTTACTACCCGGACGCTTTCAAAATCCATATAACTTTGGGACGCGCCAACAATTTGCAAAAATGAGCTTACTGCATCTCCGTCTTTTACATATACAATATAATCATTTTTCCTGTCCGTCATGCGGGCTTTCATATCAAATTCACCCATGAGCTTTATGATTTCTTCTGCAAAACGGGAAGACCGGGTCACCATTTCCAAGTGATAATCTCCTTGCGGACGGCTTACCGTTCCTCCTCCCAGAAAAGCTCCCGCCAGATAGGCCCGTTTGGATTCTACGGAATGCAAACGCTTGGCATCCCGAATTTCCGCAAGAGGATCCAGTTCCATATCCGACAAAAATCGGAGTCCTTCCTCCGAGGGCTGCACGATAAGGGTATAAACATTTTTCTTTCTGAGTTGGCGCCCTTGCCGAACCATCGCCGAAAGAGTCAGG
>URAA01000141.1 GCA_900545785.1 uncultured Dialister sp.
GTGTGCTCTTCCGATCTTTCATAATCTTTGTAACATTCTCGACGAAGCTGATGAATGGTATCTACGGTGTAAGAAGGACCCTCACGATTGATTTCCACAGGTAAAATATCAAAATGATCATTTCCTTCAATGGCTAATTGTACCATGTTAAACCGAGCCGTTTTATCTATATCATGCATACTTTTATTCGGTGTGTCTCCGGTAGGAATGAATATGACTTTTTCCAATTTAAATTCTTGCCAAGCTGATTCGGCAATAGCTAAATGTCCTATATGTATGGGGTTAAAAGAGCCGCCGAATAAACCTATCCGTTTTGCCATAGATATAATACCATTTCCAAAAAAAATACACAGATTGAGATAAAGCAAATAAGCTGAAAAATATGCTTACTTTCAAACCTTCCCTTAGGGGTATGTCTGTAGTAATAAATAATTCTCTTGATTTTATAAGAAAGGTTCATCTTTTCCATCAATGCAGTACAAGTAAATTATCTCTGTGAATGACAGTATCATAAGGAGCCGCATATCCTAAATTCACGGAAAGCTCTTCCGTATGGAATCCTTTGATTTTATTGATATCCTCATTTCCATAATGAGTAATACCCCGTGCAAATTCTTCTTTACCGAAACAAACCGATACTGCATCTCCTTCGGAAAAGTTTCCCGAAACCGAAACAACACCGACGGGAAGAAGACTGGATCCTTTGTAGAGCAAGGCCTCCTTGCAACCTTTATCTACAAAAATTTTCCCCTGAATGGCTGAACCGATAATGATCTCTCTCCGTTTCATTTGAGGATGTACATTTTCTGCCGCAAAAAATGTCCCTACTTCTTCCCCTTCGACGATCCTTTGTAAAATTTCAGGATTTTTACTTTCTGCAATGATCATATCAATTCCCGAATGAACGCAAATTTCCGCTGCCTGAAGTTTTGTATACATTCCTCCGGTACCTCCGGCAGAACCTGCTCCACCGGCAATCTTAAATAAATCTCTTGTAAATTTCGGCACTCTATGAATTAACTCTACATTGTTTTTCTTCCGGGGATCCCCGCTATACAATCCTTCTATATCAGAGAGAATGATCAGTAGATCCGCCTCGGAAATACTTGCCACTATGGCAGACAATGTATCATTATCACCGATTTTTATTTCCTCTACGCTTACTGCATCATTTTCATTTATGATCGGGATGACTCCCAGTTCAAGCAGTGCGGAAATTGTTCCTTTCATATACATATATCTTTTGGTATTTAAAGCATCACCCTTGGTAAAGAGTAATTGGCCTATTGTTTGTCCGTAATCTCGAAATGCTTTTGCATATAAATTCATAAGAACATTTTGTCCGACAGCAGCACTTGCCTGTTTATAAGGCAAAGAATCCGGCCTCTCGGAAAAACCTAAAATAGGTAATCCTATTCTGATGGCTCCGGAACTGACCAAAATAATTTCTATCCCACGGTTCTTCAAATCCGAAATCTGCCTTGCCAGATGATCGATAAATTGAAGATTTGTTTTTCCGTTGGGATAGGTCAGCGAACTGGTTCCGACTTTTACAACAATTCTTTGCATAGAGGCTCTTCACTTTCTATGGAAGTTCAAAATGTGATTTCTTTTCATCCGTTTTTTTCTTAAAAAGTATGCAATTTCTACCGATAATCTGTACAATTTCGCAATGTAATTTTTCAGAAAGCAAAAGTGCTGTTTCCTTGATTGTTTCTGCAGAATTACGATTGATCTTTATCTTGATCAATTCTCGGGCCTCCAAGACATCAGATACACTCTCAACGACCGAATCCGTTATCCCTTCTTTCCCTATTTGAACAACTGCAGGGTAAGAAACGGCTATGCTTTTCAAATATTGTTTTTGTTTGCCTGTTAACATCAATTATCCTCCTCTTCCGAAGATTTCTTTTCGGAGAAAGAAAATTCTATGCCATAAAGATTGACCGTATCTCCTTCTTGAATTCCTTCTTTTTTTAATAATTTATCCAGTCCCATAAATTTCCATGCCTTATCAAATCTGCGAAGAGAGACAGGGTTATTGAAATCTGTCATGGAAACCAATTTTTCAACTCTTTTTCCGGTAACGGAATATACATTATTAATATGTTCAACAGTAAATTCTTTTTTAGGCATCTCATAGACAATTGCTTTTTCGGTTGTATCAGTTTCTGCGGCGGGCGTTTCTTGCAAAATTTTCCATGCTGCTTCAAGCAACGATTTGATCCCCTCTCCCGTCAATGTGCAAATAGGAAAGAACTGATATCCTTTTTTCTCTATAGCATTTTTCAAATTTTCCAGTTTTTCCGGATTTTCGATTAAATCAATTTTATTCCCTGCAACAATTTGCTTTTTTTCTGCCAAAGCAGGACTATAGATTTCCAGTTCATTATTAATTATTTCAAAATCAGAGACCGGATCCCTGCCTTCACTTCCGGCGGCATCCAATACATGAATCAGAACTTTGCTGCGTTCTACATGACGTAAAAATTCATAACCTAAGCCGACGCCTTCACTGGCACCCTCTATGAGGCCGGGGATATCTGCCATAACGAAACTTCTCGTATCGTCCAAATCTACAACACCTAAGCTGGGCGTTAATGTCGTAAAATGATAGGCGGCCACTTCCGGTCGGGCCCCCGAAACCTTTCTTATCAGACTGGATTTTCCTACACTGGGAAAACCGAGTAACCCCACATCAGCAAGTACTTTCAATTCCAAGCGTATTTCCCTTGATTCTCCGGGCTCACCTTTTTCAGCATAAACAGGTGCTCTGACTGCACTGGTTGCAAAATGAGAATTTCCCCTGCCGCCACGGCCTCCCTTAGCTATCAAAACAGTCTGCCCCTGATGAACAGATCGGA
>URAA01000142.1 GCA_900545785.1 uncultured Dialister sp.
TTCCCTACACGACGCTCTTCCGATCTATGATATTTGTGAAGGAGGCATTTATATGGAACATTTGAAATATATTTCATGGAATGTGAACGGACTTCGCGCTTGCATAAAAAAAGGATTTATGGACTCTTTTAAAGAACTGGATGCTGACTGCTTTTGCCTCCAAGAAACAAAACTTCAACCGGATCAGATAGAATTGGATCTTCCCGGTTACTATCAATACTGGAACAGCGCCGTAAAAAAAGGATATAGCGGAACAGCCATTTTTACTAAAAAAGAACCTCTCTCCGTCACTTACGGACTCGGATTGGAAGAGCACGACCGGGAAGGACGGGTAATTACTGCCGAATTTGAAGATCATTATTTGATCACCTGTTATACCCCGAACAGTAAACGTGCTTTAGAACGATTGGATTACCGTATGCGTTGGGAAGATGATTTCAAAGCATATTTGCTCCGATTATCTTCTGATAAACCAATTGTACTCTGCGGTGATTTAAACGTGGCCCATAAAGAGATTGACCTGGAAAATCCTGCTTCCAATCACAGGAATGCAGGGTTCACCGACGAGGAAAGAAATAAAATGACTGCTCTTCTTTCAGAGGGCTTTATAGATACTTTCCGTTATTTATACCCGGACAAAGCAAAAGCTTACTCATGGTGGAGCTACTTTGCAAAATCAAGAGAAAGAAATATCGGATGGAGAATCGATTATTTCATCGTTTCTTCCGCTTTAAGCAAAAATATTAAAGATGCTCGCATTCATTCCGATATTTTAGGAAGCGATCATTGTCCGGTTGAATTGGACTTGGGTTAACCGTTCAATCTTTGGAGGAATCAATGGCAAATGTACTCGTAGTCGAAGACGAGATAAATACGGCTAATATGGAACGCGATTTTTTGGAAGGAGCCGGATTTCATCCTTTTATCGCCCCCAATGCACTGGAAGCCTTAAAATTGATGCATTCCGAAAAAATGGATGCCATCATCTTGGATGTTACTCTTCCCGGAGAGGATGGCTTTTCCCTTTGCCGTAAAATCCGAGAAATAACAAATGCTCCCATCATATTTGCAACCGCCCCCACAGAAGATGCAGATATAGTCCGCGGTTTAGGACTGGGCGCCGATGCCTATCTTTTGAAACCGATAAGCGGCACTGTTTTGATTGCTCATCTGCGCGCTCAATTGTCTGTTCATGCAAGAATCATGGATCAAAAATTGAACAAATCCGCTCCGGAAGAAGGACTTGCCATCGATAAACTGATCATTCGCCCGAAAGCAAGGCAAGTTACTCTCCATGAAAAAGACGTCATATTGACGGGAAAAGAATTTGATCTTCTTTATTTCTTGGCAGAACACCCCAATGAAGTATTTTCAAAGGATCAGTTGTTTCAGGAAATATGGGGATTAGATCCGATCGGAGAACCGGCAACGGTTACGGTACACATCAACCGTCTCCGCGACAAACTAAAAAGTATTTCCGGCCATCCTTATGAGCGTATTGAAACCGTTTGGGGAGCCGGTTACCGCTTCAAACTGGATTGAAAGGGAGATTATATGAAAATCTTAATTACCGGCGGTGCCGGTTTCATCGGTTCACATCTCACTGATGCCCTTCTGTCGGAGGGCCATCAAGTTACCATCATAGACAATCTGTCTTCCGGAAACAAGGCATTCGTCTCTTCCGATGCGGAATTTATACAAATGGATATCAAAGATGAAAATGTTCTTTCTTTATTCCAATCTCATCATTTTGATATCGTTTATCACGAAGCGGCTCAGACGATGGTTCCCGTTTCCATCAGTCATCCTAAATTTGATGCGGAAGAAAATATCATCGGCCTTCTCAATATATTGGAATCTGCTCGAAAAACGGAGGTAAATAAAATTATTTTTTCCTCTTCTGCCGCCGTTTATGGAGACAATCCGAACTTACCACTCGCTGAAGACGAAATTCCCGCACCGACTTCTTTTTATGGTCTGACAAAATGGATGACAGAGAAATATTTAGCTCTGTATCATTCTCTTTTCGGAATCAACTACACCGTTTTACGTTACAGTAATGTGTATGGTCCTCGCCAGGGCGCCAACGGAGAGGGCGGCGTAATTTATTTATTTGCCAAAGCTTTAACAAATAAAAATCCGATTACCATTTTCGGCAACGGAAAACAGACGAGAGATTTTATTTCGGTTCACGACGTTGTTTCCGCCAATTTGGCTGCTGCCCGTGACGGTAATCAAGGCATTTTCAACGTCAGTACGGAATCGGAATTATCCATTCGGGACTTGGCAACAACCATGATCAATCTGACCGCTCTCGATTCCTCATTGATTACCTTTGCCCCTGAAAGAGCGGGCGATATATTCCGCTCCTCCCTATGTAACAAAAATATCAAAAAGTCTTTGAATTGGTCACCTTCCGTCAATATCTTGGACGGATTAGAAGACACCTTGGATTTTTTCTACCACAACAAAAACACCCTTTCCTGAATCTGAAGCGACATCTCGAAGCCAGACAAAAAAATCTGACTTAGAGATATCGCTTTTTTATTTCCTCATTTTAAAATCAATGCTTCCAATGTCTTTGCCACTCCGTCTTCTTCATTGGAAGCGCAAATTTCATCGGCCGCCTCCAATGCCACCGGATCGGCATTGGCAACAGCCCACGATTGCCCGGCAAATTTCATCATAGAAATATCATTTTCCGTATTACCGAAAGCAATGACATTTTCACGCTCTATTCCCCACAAATTGCAAAGCTTATGCAACGCCCTGCCTTTATTTATACCTTTTTTATGAACATCTACAAAGTCATCTCCGGGAAATACAACATCCACTTTTTCGCCGAAA
>URAA01000143.1 GCA_900545785.1 uncultured Dialister sp.
GATCTACGGTGGCAATAAAAAGAGTTGCACCGTCATCACTACATTGGTATATGTCGGCTGCCGCCTGCAGTGCTTTTTTCGCATGGACGGAACCGTCATAAGGAACTAAAATTCGTTTAAAATCTAACATAATCATCCCGCCTTTCTTATAGAATGAATGAAATGACCGAAAATGTATAAGAATATCCTTCTAATATTATTTTAACATAAATAGAGGGAGAAAGTGAAAAATAAAACTGCTGCAAAAACAGGAGGGGCGGTTATAAATTTGATAAAGAAGAGGAGTAAAAACTTTTTTGAATTACCTATATATGATATAATAAATTGTATTTCTTATCAGAGAAGAATGAAACGGATCCTGTGATATAATAAAAAAGTACGGTTTTTATGTAAGGAGAAAGAAGAAAGAAATGATTAGAGAAGATATTCGTAATATTGCGATCATCGCTCATGTCGATCATGGGAAGACGACCCTTGTCGATGCTATGCTCAAACAGAGCCATATTTTCAGAGAAAATCAAAAGGTGGCAGACCGAGTCATGGACTCCAACCCTCTGGAACGGGAACGCGGTATCACGATTCTTGCAAAGAATACGTCGGTGATGCATGACGGGGTGAAAATCAATATTGTCGATACCCCCGGGCATGCCGATTTCGGCGGTGAAGTGGAACGTATACTGAATATGGTGGACGGTGTTCTTTTGCTGGTGGATTCTCACGAAGGACCGATGCCGCAGACAAAGTACGTTCTCAGAAAAGCTTTGGAACATCATTTGAAACCGATTGTAGTCATTAATAAGATCGATCGGCCGGATCAGCGTGTGTCCGATGTGGAAGGGGAAATATTGGATCTCTTCATGGAACTTGATGCCGATGATGATCAATTGGATTTCCCCCTCGTTTACGCTTCTGCCAGAAGCGGTATTGCGAAACTGCATATGAATGATGCCGGTGTCGATCTGTCACCTTTGTTTGATGTGATTTTGAAAAACATTCCGGCTCCGCAGGGCGATGCCGACGGCGGACTTCAGATCATGGTGACGACTTTGGAGGCCGATGATTATCTGGGAAAAATTGCAATCGGCCGTGTAGCAAGAGGTACGGTGAAACAGGGAATGACCGTTGCCATTACAAACGGAGAAAAAATCCGTACCGATCATGTGGGACAGCTTTTCAACTGGCAGGGAATGACACGCACCCCCATCGATGAGGCCAAAGTGGGCGATATCGTTGCCATGGCGGGATTTAAGGATATCAATATCGGAGAGACTGTAGCGGATGCAAATAATCCGGAAGCTCTTCCTTCCATTCATATCGACGAGCCGACTTTGTCCATGGTTTTCCATGTCAATAAGAGTCCTTTTGCGGGAAGAGAAGGGGATTATGTCACTTCCCGTCATATCCGGGCAAGACTTCTGAAAGAAATCGAAACGAATGTGGCGCTTCGTGTGGAAGATACGGATACATCCGATGCATTCCTTGTGTCCGGCCGTGGCGAACTCCATTTGTCCGTTTTGATTGAAACGATGCGTCGTGAAGGATTTGAGCTTGAAGTTTCAAAACCGCAGGTAATTTATAAAACGATCAACGGGAAAAAATGCGAACCTTTGGAACGGCTGACCATCGAAGTTCCTCAGGAATATATGGGCGCCGTTATGGAAGGTCTCGGACCGAGACGGGCTGAAATGATTTCCATGGAAGAACTGGCGGGATATATGAAGATGGATTTCTCCATTCCTGCCCGTGGGCTGCTCGGTTTCAGAAATGAACTTTTGACCACCACCAGAGGAACGGGTATCATGTACCATGTTTTCCAAGGATATGCACCGTATAAGGGAGATATTCCGGAAAGAACAAGGGGATCTCTTGTGGCTTTTGAAAACGGCGTGACCACCGCGTACGGTTTGAATTCCATTTTGGACAGGGGTGAGTTATTTATTCCTGCCGGCGTTGAAGTCTATGAAGGTATGATTATCGGAGAAAATTCAAGAGAGCAGGATATGGATGTGAATCCCTGCAAGAAGAAACATCTGACCAATACCCGTGCAGCCGGATCCGACGATGCCATCAAGCTGCCGCCGCACCGTCAGTTTACTTTGGAATCTGCACTGGAATGGATCAATGATGATGAACTTGTGGAGGTAACTCCCGGGGAGCTCAGAATGCGGAAAATGATCATTTCCCGTCAGCTTCGTTATAAAAATTCAAACGCAAAGAAAAGCAAACAGTAATTAATGATATAATGGGATAAACGGACTTGGAATTTCCTGACGTGTATGATTTTTACGGAGGAGGTATAGAGGAATGGATAACATGACTTTATATCTCCTTTTTATAAAGGCGGTTCATGGAAGTAAGGAGAAGGAAGGTTGTTCATGAAAACCGAAGCGGGAAAAAGATCAGTTATATTTTTTTTCAAATCTTTCATCAGGCGCTATATTGATGATGATATAGGGGCTCTTTCTTCGGAAGCATCCTACTGTTTCATTTTGGGATTGATTCCGTTTATGATTTTCCTTGTGAACTGCATTCTTTTCTTCGCAGCACCCCAGCTTGATGTGATCATGAGTCTTCTTCACTATCTGCCGGAACAATTGGCGGTCAGCATGGAAGCCAATGTGGAGCGGATCATTGCGGGACGAAGTTCGATCTGGCTGTTTGCCGGTTTGATCGGTACCATTTGGACCGCTTCCCAAGGAGCGGCAGTTCTTGTGAGAGGAATGGATAAAATATTTTTCCGGGACAGAAAGATCGGAAGAGCA
>URAA01000144.1 GCA_900545785.1 uncultured Dialister sp.
TTTCCCTACACGACGCTCTTCCGATCTGGCAGAAACAGAGGATAGCCATTGCAGGCGTTCTTGCCATGCATCCGGACTGCATCGTTCTTGATGAACCGACGGCGATGCTCGATCCGAAGGGGCGGGCGGAAGTCATGGAAACCATTCATGAATTAAATAGAAAAGAAGGAATTACTATTGTGCTGATCACCCATTTTATGGAAGAAGCGGTGACGGCAGATCATGTTCTTGTCATAGATCAGGGTGTTTTAAAAATGGAAGGGACAGCAAGGGAAGTATTTTCCAGAGCCGACGAACTGACGGAAATCGGACTGGATATTCCGATCCCTGCCGATTTAGCGCGCCGTCTCCGTCAAAAGGGGCTTCCCCTTTCAAAAGATTGTATGACCGATGAAGAGTTGGGAGAGGTATTATGTCCATTCGTGTCGAAAATATAAGTTATATCTATGGGAAGGGTACCCCCTTTGAAAAAACAGCTCTTGATAATGTGGATTTGACCATTGAAAAGGGTGAATTCATCGGAATCATCGGACACACGGGAAGCGGTAAATCTACGCTTATTCAGCATTTGAACGGCCTTATCCATCCGATGACGGGCAAGGTGACCGTAGACGGTGTGGATTTGGCAGGAAAGACGAAAGAAGCGATAGCAAAACGCCATTCCGTGGGAATGGTTTTCCAATATCCGGAGCATCAGCTTTTTGAGGAAACCGTGGCAAAAGATATTGCTTTCGGCCCCACAAATCAAGGCTGTGATGAAAAAGAAGTGGATAAAAGGGTCAAAAGCGCCATGAAATTTGCCGGTATCGATTATGAAAAATTTGCAGAGCGCTCACCGTTCCGACTGTCCGGAGGACAGCAGCGGAGAGTGGCGATAGCCGGCGTCATTGCCATGCATCCGGATTTTCTTGTTTTGGATGAACCTTCGGCAGGACTCGATCCCATAGGAAGGCGGGAAATTTTCAGCCGCATTCAGAGCTGGTTTAAGAAAGGTATGTTTTCCGTCATTCTCGTATCCCATAACATGGATGACATTGCCCGTCTTGCCACGCGCCTGATTGTCATGCATGAAGGCCGTATCGTTCTTGACGGAAATCCGATGGATATTTTTCTTCATCACAGAAAAGAATTGCAGGAATGCGGTGTCGATGCACCGCCGCTGACACAGACTTTGCTTTACTTAAAAGAAAAAGGAATCCCCGTACCTGAAGATGCAAGGACTCCGGAAGAAGCGGCAGATAAAATGGCAGTTATGTTGGAAGGGGGAAAATGATGCTTACCGATATCACTCTCGGACAATATTATCCGGGGGACTCCTTCCTTCACAGGATGGATCCTCGGGCAAAAATATTATGCACCACCATTTTTATCTGTGCTATATTTTTAGCGAATAATCCATGGTCCTATCTCATAGTGGCGGGTTTTACGCTGATCTGCATTTCTATTTCCGGTGTTCCCGTAAGCATGGTATGGAAAGCGATCAAACCGCTCTGGCTCATTTTGGTATTTACTTTGGGAATCCATGTACTGACGACCCCGGGGACGGAAATATACAGTCTGGGGCCTCTTCACATCACGGAAGAAGGGCTTAGAAACGGTACGTACATGACTCTTCGTCTTGTATTTCTGATCGCCTTCTCTTCTCTTTTGACATATACCACAAGCCCTATCGTATTGACCGACGGCATTGAAGCATTGCTTATGTCTTTCCGCCGTTTCGGCGTACCTGCCCATGAACTGGCGATGATGATGACAATCGCTCTTCGTTTTATCCCCACTCTTTTGGAGGAAACGGATAGAATCATGAAAGCGCAGGCTTCAAGGGGAGCCGATTTCACGAGCGGCAATCTGTGGCAGAAAGCAAAGGGAATGGTGCCTCTTCTGGTACCGCTCTTCATTTCCGCTTTCCGCCGTGCCGATGATCTGGCTACAGCCATGGAAGCCCGTTGTTATCGTGGCGGTGTGGGCAGGACGAAAATGCATCAATTGAAGTATACGGGAAATGATAAAATAGCATTTCTTATTGTTCTTTTGATTTTATTCATATTGATCGCCATGTATTTCTATTTCGGCGCATAAATAAAAAGCGATACTTCTCAATTTCATCAATCGAATTTTATCTTCGATATGACGGAACGGGAGGTATCGCTTTTTTCGCGGGCGGAAAACTAGAGACTCCACGGATAATAAGGACCGCGGATGGTTTCGTCGATCGCCTCTTTTGTTATGGGGCGGAAATATGTTTTCAGAAGAGCGAGACCTTCCGCGGGAGCGGTGATTCCCAGCAGGGTGCGGTCTTTGGCTTCTAAAATTTTCGGAATATCTGAGGGATCCAATTTTCCCCGTCCCACATCGACGAGGGCGCCTGCAATATTTCTTACCATATGGTATAAAAAACCTTCGCCGGTAACGAATAAATGAAACAGATTGTCTTTTTTTATGATATCGATCCTGATTAGTCGGCGGACGGGACTGACGGGTACGGAATTATTGCCCCGAAAAGAGGTGAAATCATGGGTTCCTTCCAGAAAACGGGCGGCGCGCTCCATTTTTTCCGGATCTGTTCTTCTTCCCGT
>URAA01000145.1 GCA_900545785.1 uncultured Dialister sp.
CGGTAGCGACTGCGGCAACCATTCTGATCAACTGCTTCGAACCTTTCCGCGGATTGGCAACAGGTCCTATTCCGGATACCAAGAGCATGGACGGATCGGCAGAAGGCGGAGCAGAACCGGAAGATGGAAAGAAAAATATCGATCTCTCTGTTATTCCCATTGAAGAATTGGAACTTTCCGTTCGTGCATTCAACTGTCTGAAGAGAGCCGAGATCAATATGATCGGCCAACTCACGGAAAAGACGGAAGATGAACTCGGACGGGTGCGTAACCTCGGCAAAAAATCAATTGATGAAATTGTTGAGAAACTCGCAGCCTTCAGAGGGCTCGGTATTCATTTGAAAGAAAAAGGTATTTAGGAGGAAACACATGGCACGTAGTAGACTGAGAAGAGTCAGCGGCGCACGCAAAGCATTGCTCCGCAGTCTCGTTACAGCTCTTTTCCAGTATGGTCGCATTACCACTACTGAAAGCAAAGCAAAAGAACTGCGCCACGTAGCAGATAAAATGATCTCCCTTGCCAAAAGAGGAGACCTTCATGCTCGTCGTCAGGCAGAAGCATTTATCATGGATAAAGCAGTTACAAAGAAACTGTTCGATGAAATTGCAAAAAAATATACGGAACGGAACGGCGGATACACCCGCATCCTGAAAGTAGAAGCCCGTCTCGGTGATAATGCACCGCAGGCGCTCATCGAACTTGTTGACTGATACAAGACTTTGCTTGGAAATCCTACATAATCGGTATGAAGGTTCAGCCTTTATGCCGATTTTTTATTTCTTTAAACTTTTCATCCCGACATTTGAATTTTGATACATAAAAAAACCGGTCCCCGAAGTTACTTGCATAACCATTTCGAGACCGGTATTTTTTTCTTTTATGAAAATAATTCATCGGGAAGAACTTTATTTTTCCCTTCTTCAATAGTAAAAACGGAAGCCAATAATTTTTTGGAATAAGGATGTTTCGTCTGTGTCAGATCACGGATGGTTTCCACCACTTTTCCCTGTTTCATGACAATGATTTTATCGCAGAATGTATTGGCAAGAGCCAGATCATGACAGATAAAAATATAGGCCACATGCATTCTTTCCTGCAATCGTTTCAGCAATTCCACAATGGTTTTTTGTACCGACATATCAAGGGCGGAAGTTGCTTCGTCGCAGACGATGATTTCCGGTTCCAGCACCAACGCTCTTGCGATGGCAATACGCTGCCGCTGTCCGCCGGACATGCTGTTTGGATAACGATCGGAAAATTCTTCCGGCAGCTCAACCTGGCGGAGCATTTCTTTCGCTTTTGCATCCGTTTCGCTGTCTTTGATGAGTCCGAAATTTTTTAAAGGTTCGCAAATGATATCACGGACGCGCATTTTCGGATTGAAAGCGGTGGAAGGATCTTGGAAAACCATCTGTATATGCCGCCGATACTGATGGAGATCGTCCCCTTTCAGTTTGGTGATATCTTTTCCGTGGAAAAGGATTTGTCCCGAAGTAATATCATAGAGACGCATAAGCATCTTAGCCACTGTGGATTTGCCGGAGCCGGACTCGCCTACGATACCTACATTTTCATATTTATGGACGATGATTTCCACTTCATCACAGGCAGTGAGGATTTTGCCTCCGCCTAAATCAAACTTTTTTGTAATCCGATCGATATGAAGTATTTCTTCTCCTCCGGTCATGCCGTCGCCTCCTTTCCGAGAGTCGGAACAGCGGCAATCAGCATCTTGACATAATCCGTCTTCGGATGATGAAGAACGTCTTCCGCTTTTCCGTATTCCACAACAGTCCCGTCTTTCATGACAAGAATATTATCCGCCATATAAGCGGCAACACCCATGTTGTGGGTAACGATAATAATCGCCGTATTGAAAGTTTTCCGAACCTCCATCATTTCTTTGACAATGGTTGCCTGTGTAGTCACGTCCAATGCAGATGTCGGCTCATCGGCAAGAATCAGTTTCGGCCGGAATGACATAGCCATGGCGATACCTACACGCTGCCGCATGCCGCCCGATAATTCGTAAGTATAACTTTTGAGAATTTGTTCGGGATCGGGCAGTCTTACCATGGTAAGCATGGAAATCATACGTTCATGAGCTTTCTCTTCGTCGGTCAGTCCGTGAACGGCAAGAAATTCACGATATTGGGTACCGATGGGCCGGATGGGATTCATCATGGCGCCGCTGTCTTGAAAAATCATGGAAATATCTTTACCGGCAAGACTTCTATGCTTTTCCGGCGTTTGTTTTTGCGTATCTTCACCATCGAAAATGACTTGTCCTTCGGCGATATGGCCGCCTCCGGGGAGTACATGCTGTATGGAACGGATAACCGTCGTCTTGCCCGAACCGGATTCGCCGACGATGGCAAGTACCTGTCCGGCATCTAAATCAAAGGATACATGGCGGACGATAGGCTCATTATTGCCATAGGCGATTCCTAAATCTTTTACTTCTAAGAGCATATGAAATCTCCTTACTATATAGAAATAGATC
>URAA01000146.1 GCA_900545785.1 uncultured Dialister sp.
CTCTTCCGATCTGAAACGGCGGGAAAGACGAAAGAGCTGGTGCTGTTTTCATTATTCACCGCGCTGACGGCCATCGGTGCATTTATCCGTGTGCCTGTGCCGGTCTGTCCGTTTACGCTGCAGCTTTTATTTACCACTTTGGCGGGGTTGATTTTGGGAAGCAGGAAGGGGGCGGCCTCCGTATCGGTGTATGTGGCACTGGGACTGGCAGGCGTACCCGTATTTACGCAAGGCGGAGGGCCGGCGTATATATTTCAGCCGACTTTCGGCTATCTTATCGGATTCATTGCAGGCGCTTGGGTGACGGGAAGAATTTGTGAAACGGCGAAAGAAAAATCTTTCGGGAAAATTCTTTTTGCCAATCTGGCAGGTCTTATGGTGGTCTACCTGTTTGGCATGGTTTATGTGTATATCATCAATAATTTCTATTTGAACACACCTATCGGCATTTGGCCGGTGGTGCTTTATTGCTTCATTCTGGCGGTACCGGGGGACATTGTTCTCTGTGTGGTTGCCGCTATTCTGGCAAGAAAATTATTTCGGATACGCCAATAAATACAGGAAAGAGTGATAATGATGGGAAAAGGATTATTTATTACGGGAACCGATACGGATGTGGGCAAGACTTATGTGACGGCATTGCTGGTAAAAACACTCCGCCAAAACGGATTTAATGTAGGCTACTACAAGGCTGCCATCAGCGGAGCGCCTACGGTGGCGGAAAGTGATGCAGGCTTTGTCAATCGTTTTGCAGAGATCAACGAACCGGAAGATATGCTTCTTTCTTATTTGTATCAAAATGCCGTATCGCCTCATCTGGCGGCAAGAATAGAAGGACATCCTTTAGAAAAAGATGTGATTTTAAAAGCTTGGGAAAGAGTTACCGCGGCGTATCCCTATGTAACGATGGAAGGAAGCGGGGGAATCATGTGTCCTCTTCGTCATGATGAAAAAGCCGTATATTATCTGGAAGATGTCATTCAATGGCTTCATTTGCCGGTACTCGTTGTTGCCAATGCGGGACTGGGAACGATCAACCATGTGGTAACCACCTGTGAATATATCAAAAACAGAAATATTCCGATCGGCGGTATTCTGCTCAATCACTGGAAGGGCGGCGTCATGGAAGAAGATAATGTGAAAATGATAGAAGAAATCACGGGAGCCGCCGTGCTTGCCAAAGTACGGGACGGTGATGACATACTTGATATAGACAGCGAGAAAATTATTTCTCTTTATAAATAAAAAATCCGTATAAATAAAAGAAGAACCGTATAGGGAAGGAGAAAATAATGGGAAAGGGTTTAAGTTGGGAAGAGAAGGATAAAAAATATATCTGGCATCCGGCGATGCAGATGAAGGATAATGAAGTGTTTCCGCCGATCGTAGTCGATCACGGGAAGGGTTCCTATCTGTACGGGACGGACGGAAAAGAATATCTGGACATTATTTCTTCTTGGTGGTGCAATCTGCTCGGACATTGCAATGAAGAAATCAACGAAGCTTTAAAAAAACAGGTAGACGAACTGGAACATGTTATTTTTACCAATTTTTCTCATAAGCCGGCGATCCGCCTTGCAGAAGAATTGGAAAAAGTACTTCCTAAAGGACTGACCCGTTTTACTTTCCATGATAACGGTTCTTCCTGTGTGGAAGCGGCAATGAAAATGGCGTTCCAATATCATTATCAGACAGGACATCAGGAAAGAACGAAATTCATGTGCCTTCCCGAATCTTATCACGGAGAAACCATCGGAGCGCTTTCGGTAGGCTCGATGGATCTGTATGCAAAGATATTTCATCCCATGCTGATGGATAATATTCATTTCGACGGGCTTGACTGTTATCGCTGCCCTTACCACAAAGACAGAGAAAGCTGCGATGTCGACTGCTTTGAAAGTGCAGAGGAAGCTTTTGAAAAACACGGCAAAGAAACGGCGGCGGTTATTGTAGAACCGATACTGCAGGGCGCGGCGGGAATGCGTATTTATCCGGCGGAATATTTAAGGAAACTTCGCAAGCTTTGTGATGAATACGGAGTTCTTATGATCGATGATGAAATTGCGGCAGGGTTCGGCAGGACGGGCAAGTTATTTGCCATCGAACATGCAGGAATCAGCCCCGATATTCTCTGTACCTCGAAAGGGCTGACGGCAGGATATATGCCTATGTCGATCACGGTGACCACCGATAAGATTTACGATGCTTTTTATGATGATTTCGGAACCCATAAAGCTTTTGTCCACAGCCATACCTATGCGGGAAATCCCATGGGCTGCGCCGTCGCACTGACAGTTCTGAAAATTTTGAAACGGGATCACATTTTGGAAAAAGCGGCAGAGAAGGGAAAATATCTCCATGAAGAGCTGATGAAAGCACTGGGAGATCACAGAAATACGGGAGAAATCCGCCACATAGGCCTGATCAATGCCATCGAACTGGTGGAAGACAGAGAAACAAAGAAAGCATTCCCTTCCGAAAAAAGAGTGG
>URAA01000147.1 GCA_900545785.1 uncultured Dialister sp.
ATATTGGAATGCGTCCAAGAGGAATCCGAACTTCTCTTGTGCTTCTTCTTTGGTAATACCGATGGCTTTAAATACTTTTTCCTGCAATTCTTCCTGATAAATACGGAGTGAACCGCCGCCAGCTTCCACACCGTTTAAAACCATATCATAAGCCTTGGCATATACTTTTGAGGGATCTGTAGTCAAGTATGGAATATCCTCATCGCGGGGAGCCGTAAACGGATGATGTTCGGCTACCCACCGTTGATCTTCTTCACTGTATTCAAACATCGGGAAATCGGTTACCCAGCGGAAACAAAATTCATTTTCATCAATTAAATTCATACGGCGCGCCATTTCTATACGCAGTTCCCCCAATGCCTGCGCCACAACTTTCGGTTTATCTGCAATAATCAGTACCAAGTCTCCCTTTTCGGCTTCGCAGTATTTTCCGATTTCACGAACTTTTTCTTCTCCGAGGAATTTGGTGATTTGGCATTTCAAAGTGCCGTCTTCATTAAACCCGATCCATGCCAAACCCTTTGCACCGTAGCGTCCCACATATTCAACCAAGCCGTCCAACTCGCGACGAGGGATTCCGGCATACCCCTTGACCGTAATTGCCTTAACAACGCCTCCGTTGTCCAATACCGCTCTGAATACTTTAAATTCCGTATCCCGAAGTAAATCGGAAATATTATAAAAATGCATATCAAAACGCAGATCCGGCTTGTCTGAACCATAAAGATTCATCGCATCATCCCAAGTAATACGTTTAAATGGAATGGGAATCTCAATATTAAGAACATTTTTAAAAACTCTCTGCATCATATGTTCCATTAAATCGAGTATGAAATCTTGATCTTCAAAAGAGAGTTCCATATCAAGCTGAGTAAATTCAGGCTGGCGATCTGCACGAAGATCTTCATCTCGGAAACAACGAGCTATCTGGAAATATCGTTCCATTCCGGATACCATCAACAATTGTTTAAAAAGTTGCGGCGATTGCGGGAGTGCATAAAACTTCCCGGGATTTACCCGACTGGGGACCAAATAGTCGCGAGCACCTTCAGGCGTACTTTTGGTCAGAATAGGAGTTTCGATTTCAAGAAAATCATGTTCATCTAAAAACTTTCTCATTTCATGAACAATCTTATGCCGCATAATAAGATTTCTTTGCATTTCCGGACGACGTAAATCAACGTACCGATGTTTCAATCGAACCGTTTCATCTACATCAATACCGTCTTTGATATAAAAGGGCGGAGTTTTAGATTTGTTCAAGACTCGTAATTCAGATACCACTACCTCAACTTTGCCGGTTGCCATCTTGGGATTGACCGTTTCTTCACTTCGTTCTCTCACGACTCCCTTGACCGCCAATACATATTCACTGCGTACTCCCTCCGCTTTGTGAAATGCATCTTCTCCATATTGAGGACTCATTACAATTTGAACGATACCGCTTCGATCCCGAAGATCAATAAAAATCAGACCGCCGTGATCACGGCGGGTATCTACCCATCCGGCTAAAATCAATTCTTTACCGCAATCATTTTCCGTGACATTGCCGCATCCGCAGGATCTGTGCATACCTGCCATTGTTTCCATACCCGACCACCTCTTTAATAATTGATATATAACAATATAAAAAACATTTGCAGAATGATTATTTTGAAGAAATAAAATCTGTTACATCCTTAAAAGGAATGCTTTCCTGATTGCCTTCTTTCATATTTTTAACGACGGCAACACCTTTTTGCAGCTCCTCACTTCCGATGATAACAGTATAAGCAACATTCATCTTTCCCGCCTGCTTCATTTGCCCTTTTAAGCTTCTCCCCTGCAAATCCATTTCGGCCTCTATATTTTTCTTCCGTAATTCTTGTTGGATTTTAATACCTTCTGCTACAGCCTCTTGTCCGAGTGATGCAATATATACTTTCATCCTTTGCTCCGGCAGAGGAATTAAATTCTGCATGGATAAAGCGAGCAGCAATCTTTCCATTCCTACAGCAAACCCGATCCCTGGAATTTCCGGTCCTCCGAGTTCCCGAACAAGACCGTCATAGCGGCCGCCTCCGCAAATTGCACTTTGTGCTCCCAACGGAGGATATTGGATTTCAAAAGCTGTATTCGTATAATAATCAAGTCCTCTGACCAATCTCGGATCTACCGTATAAGAAATATCAAGAGCTTTTAAATAACTCTTAACAGCTTCAAATTTCTCATGACATTCTTCACAAAGATAATCTGTTATTACGGGAGCATCTGCGGAAATCAATTTACAGCTTTCTTCTTTGCAGTCCAATATGCGGAGAGGATTCTTATATAATCGTTCTTTACAATCATCACATAGTTTATCTTTTTTAGTTTCAAAATACTCTATTAATTTCCGGCGATAAACAGGTCTGCAAACATGATCACCGATGGAATTAATATGCAAGTCCAAATCTTTTAATCCTA
>URAA01000148.1 GCA_900545785.1 uncultured Dialister sp.
AAAGAAACATATGGAATTATTCTCTATCAGGAACAGGTTATGCAAATTGCATCCGCTATGGGAGGATTCAGCCTGGGTCAGGCGGATTTATTACGCCGTGCCATGGGGCATAAAGAGCCGGAAGTATTGCTCGCTCAAAGAGAAATTTTTGTAAAAGGAGCCTTGAAGAGGCAGGTGGATGAGAAACTGGCCAATGAAGTTTTTGATTTGATGCTTCATTTTGCCGGATATGGATTCAATAAGTCTCACAGTGTCTGTTACGGATGGATTGCATGGCAAACAGCGTATTTGAAGGCCCATTACCGGCCGGAGTTCATGGCGGCCATGATGACTTGCTATAATGGTGATAAAAATAAAGTCAGCCGCTACATATCCGATACGAGAAGAGCAGGTGTGAAGATTGCAGCTCCTGATGTAAACAAGAGCCGGGCAGGATTTTCAGTAAAAGGGGAAACGATTTTGTTCGGTTTGGCAGGCATACAAAATGTAGGTGAAAGTGTTGTAGACTCTATCATTGAAGCTCGAAATAAGGGAGGCGAATTTAAGTCTCTTCCCGATCTTTTGGAGAGGGCGGATACAAAAGGAATGAACAGCCGTGCCTGTGAAAGCCTGATTCGCTGTGGTGCCATGGATTCTTTAGGGTATAACCGCCGCGAATTATTGGAAGTGTTGCCGCAGGCATTAAATGATGCGGCTGCGGCCAAAACGGATCGTGATTCAGGCCAGCTTTCTTTATTTGGCGAAGAATTGAAAGAAAAGACCATTTCATATCCGGATTTGCCCGACATGACTCCCGGGGAAAAAATAGAATGGGAAAGAAAGTTATTGGGATTTTATGTTAGCGGACATCCTTTGGATTTTTATAAAGAAGAATTAAAAAGCTGTTCTCCCATATATTCCATTACGGCCGATGCCATGCAATATGACGGAAAAATGACAGTAGTTGCGGGAATTATTATTCGTATAAAAGGGATGACTACCAAAAAAGGAGATTCTATGGGCTATATAACGATAGAAGATTATGAAGATGCCATAGAATGTGTAGTATTTCCTTCTGTATGGGAAAAATCAAGACCTGTTTTGGCGGAAGACAGGGCGGTTTGTGTCAGGGGCCGCATTCAAGCCAATGAAAGAGATCTGCGGTTGTTGGCGGAAGAAATCATTCCACTTTCGGAATTGAAAAAACAGGACAATAGAAAGTCCGTTCACTTATATGTGGATGAAAATCATGAGTCGGATGAAATCAGTGCAGAACTGGCAGTCATTTTGAAAAAATATCATGGTGATATACCCGTCTTTTTGCATATCGAACGAACACATCAAAAAATTACAATGAATAAAAACTTTTATCTGCAACTCAATAAAGAATCACAAGATGAATTAACTCGGCTGTTAGGAGAAAAATCTGTCGTAATCAAAGAACAAAATTAATTCGATGAACGGATAACGAGCTTTCAAAATAAAATTTCAAATTTATGCATGACCGTTTGGCGTATGTTATACTGAGTGAGAAAATATATTGCAATAAAAGGGGGATGTTATGAAGTTTCTCGTTTGTATCAAACAGGTAGTAGATGCTTCAAAAATGGAAGTAGACCCTGACACCGGAAGATTAAAAAGAAATAATGCGAACAGCATTTTAAACCCGGTTGACTTAAATGCATTGGAAGCTGCATTTGCACTGAGGGATCAGCATGGTGGAACGGTAGAAGTAATTACAATGGGACCACCGCAGGCAGAAACTGTTCTTCGCGATGCCGTTTCCATGGGGGCTGATAAAGCATATTTAGTGACCGATCGAGCTTTCGGCGGTGCCGATACTTTAGCCACCAGTTACACCCTTGCGGAAGCCATCAAAAAAATCGGAATGGCGGATCTGATTTTCTGCGGCGTTGAATCCATTGACAGCAATACGGCCCAAATCGGACCGGAAATTGCGGCAATGCTCGGTATTCCTGATGTAAGCGCCGCTGCTGCCCTGTCTTTGGAAAAAGAAGGGACGGTTACCGTAACACGTCAGAACGGAGTCGGTGCAGAAGTTTTGGAAATGAAACTTCCCTGTGTTATTACGGCAAGTGCAGAACTGAATAAGCCTCGTTATCCTTCCGTCAAAGGCATTCTTCAAAAAGATGAAGCAGAGATTATTCCCATTACGGCAGCAGATTTGCCTGTAGACCCGGCCAGAATCGGTGCTAAGGGTTCTCCTACACAGGTAAAACGTGTTCGCCCCGTAGTACCGGCAAAAAAGGAAAATTTAAGAATTGAAAACAAACCGGTATCCGACATGGCGGATGCATTAGCCGAAGCTATGAGAAAATTGACTGTAATTTAGGAGGCATATATGGATTTTTCTGATTATAAGGGGATTTATGTAATTGCAATTCCTAAAGACGGGAAAGTACAAAAAGTTACGGGAGAG
>URAA01000149.1 GCA_900545785.1 uncultured Dialister sp.
TAGTCATTGAAGCAGTCATGCTGGATGAAAATGACAAATTAATGGCGAATATTTTAGCCACCATGATGATCGTTGATCATTTTCCGGAAATACCGAGAAAATGGTAAAATAAAAAAATTTTAAAAATTCAAAAAAGCGCAGCGGTTCTGTTGACTGCTGTGCTTTTTTTTGAAAACCCCGTCATTTCTGCCGCATTGATTTCTCTTTTCCGATCTTTCCTTTCATTGCAAACATAAAAAGATTTTCATAAAAAAATATTTTGTCATAAAATAAAAACCTCCGATTTTCGGATTTCATATCCGTCCATCAGAGGCCGCAAGAAGAGCTTTTAATCTTCGATACCCTTCCTTTGAGGTACGCCCTTATCATAATAATGGCGTACTTTTTTCATTTCTGTAATTAAATCGGCATTATCTAAAATATAGGACGGTGCATTTCTGCCGGTGAATACCAGTTCCACATTTTCTTTTCTGGCAGAGAGAATTCTATTTGTGTCCTCTTCCGTTGCCAGATCATACCAGCAGGCCATATTATATTCATCGAGAATTACAAGATCATAATCGCCGGATACAGCCTCCACCGCCTGATTGATACCGTCCAGAATCATATCTCTGTATTCCTTCGGCGGATGCCCCGCGGGATAGACCTGTACATTATCCCCCCATGCTTTAAGCTCCTCCTCCGTAAGCATGCCTTCTTTTGCAATAAAGTAAGGTTTTCCCAATGTGGTTAAAGTGATGCCCGGAAGAGACTGCAAAACCTTTTGTTCCGCATAAGCAAGGGATTTCATAAACTGAATGATCCGTACCTTATGGCCCGCCCCGATGGAACGGATAGCAAGACCGATGGCGGCCGTTGTTTTTCCTTTACCGTCACCCGTGTAAACCTGAACATATCCTTTAGACATAAAAACCTCCGTTCTTATCAAATAATAAACAAACAAATAAAAAGCCCCGCGGCGGGGAATTATTCATCATTATGATACTTATGTTTCTTATATTTCTTATGCATGTAAAAACCGCCGAGGGTAAGAATGAAAAGAATAACAAAACGCAGGCCGTGTTCGGAAAAATGAATCAAATCGTGGCCGAGAACGACTTCAATGACGACGGAAGGAATTTTTCCGATGAGAGAAGCCCGCAGATGCTGCCGCGTAGTCAGTTTTGTCAGTATAGCGACGGCGGTAAAAAGAATATTGGGAGAATAAGGAATGGCTCTTGCCACAGTCATGGCATAGACGGAACCGTACTTATCCAATTTTTCCAACATATGCTTTTTTTCAATAAATTTCCGTGCTTCCGTGCGCAAAAAAATACGGCCGATATGAAAACTCAGCTCGATGCCCACCACTTCACCTATCCAAGAAATAATGATGCCCGGCAAAAGGCCGAAAAGAACACCGTTGACGGTCAGAAAAGGAATGGTAGGGATACCCACAACATTACAGAATATAAGAATTAAAATACTGATCACAAAAGCACCGTAGCCGAAAGAGGAGATATAGTCGGAAAGCCCTTCCATATCACCGGCCAAGGTGAGGTTGACGGTTATATTATAAAATTCGGGGCAATAGGTTTTAATCGAAAAATAACACACTAACGAAGAAAAAAGCAGTATGAAAATTCCACAAAACCTTTTATATGAAGCAGCCATAAGTCTTCCTTATATCGGAGTATAGCCGATAAATGACAATTTATATTTTTGCAGGCAGATGGCCATATATAAAAATAATATCATTATACCTATTTATTATAGAACAAATGCCCTCATCTTTCCACTTTTACGAATAGATATACAAGAAATTAATCTTTTATACCGATATATTTTATTTCATTTTAATATAAATTTTTCAGAGACAGGCAATAATGATCATAAACAATGCTTGCAAAAGTGTGAGTCTGCATATATAATAGTTGCATACTTAATGGCACAGATGGGAAGAATCTGCGGAAGGTCTCAAAGAGAGCTGCTCCTTGGCTGAAAGAGCGGCAGACGGGAAACAGGGAGTCACCCCGGAGCCGGCAGAGAAGTCTGTCCGTTGCGCTCGTTACGCGCAAATGAGTGGTCTTATGACTATTTAGGTGGTACCGCGGAAGTCTCTTTCGTCCTATACGGACGGAGGAGTTTTTTATTTTTAAGGAGTGAGTGATATGGAAGAAGAAAAAGATCTCGGAAAATATGAACCCGGTAAAATTGAACAAAAATGGTATAAATTTTGGGAGGAACAGGGGGTATTTCATGACGAACCGGATCCGGAAAAAGAACCGTACAGCATCGTACTGCCTCCTCCGAATGTAACGGGACAGCTTCATATGGGCCATGCCTTGGATAATACGCTGCAGGATATTTTAATCCGTTATAAAAGAATGCAGGAGA
>URAA01000150.1 GCA_900545785.1 uncultured Dialister sp.
CACGACGCTCTTCCGATCTGTTTTATCCGAAGGGACAATGATTCAATCAATAAATGACCCGTCCGAAGAGAAGAATATTTTTATTTCATTTAAAAAATTTTCCGGAGATTTTTGTTTTTTCAAAAGTTCTTTTTCCTGTTTGCGCCGATGGTTACGGCTTTTTAAAGGAGTTGAAATTTTTTAAAAAGATGTAAGACAGACTTGACATAGACCCCACGGGGGTGTAGTATATGACCATAAAGAAGAATTTCGATATAGAAAGGGGCAGACAAAAAGAAATGGAAAAAGAAATGGAAAAAGAAATGGAACTGACGGCCGACTGCTGCGCTCATACACAGAGGACGGCAGAAGAACAAAAACTGCTCCTGACTCGCCTCCGCACCATGGAAGGACAGATACGGGGGATACAGAAAATGGTGGAAAATGATCAGTATTGTCCCGATATTCTGATGCAGGTGTCGGCAGTATCCAACGGGCTGAACAGTTTCAACAAGCTGCTTCTGGCTGCTCATATAAGGGGCTGTGTGGCAGACGATATACGGGCAGGAAAAGATGAAAAAGTCGATGAACTTTGCGGTATGCTGCAAAAGTTAATGAAATAAAAATTTCTTTATCCGCCGATAGCGGTGAAGATGAATGCAGGTGATAGAAATGAAACAATATGTTGTAACGGGAATGACTTGTGCCTCCTGCCAGCTCCATGTGGAAAAAGCGGTGGCAAAAGTTCCCGGGGTAAATAAGGTGACCGTATCCCTTCTGACCAATTCCATGGCGGTTGACGGAACGGCGGAAGCGGGGGATGTGATCCGTGCGGTGGAAGATGCCGGCTACGGCGCCAAACCGAAAGGTGCGGAGGAAAAAGTGTCTTCTTCGGCAAAATTGGCGGCGGAAGAAGATGCATTGAAAGACAGGGAAACACCGCGACTGAGAAGAAGGCTGATTTTGTCCGTTGCCTTTTTGGCGATCCTCATGTATTTCACCATGGGATACAGTATGCTGAACTTTCCTCTTCCTTCCTTTTTTGATCAAAATTTCACGGGACTTGCCCTGACCCAGATGCTCCTCGCTCTTGCGGTGATGATCATCAACAAAGATTTCTTTGTTTCCGGGTTTCGTTCCCTGATGCACGGTGCGCCGAATATGGATTCTCTTGTGGCACTGGGCTCGGGGGTATCTTATCTTTGGTCTCTTTATGTTTTTTATAAGATGACTTATCTCATGACTGCCGGTGCAAATGCAGCTGCCGTCATGGATTTATATCATAATCAGCTTTATTTCGAGTCCGCTGCCATGATTCCCGCCTTGATTACGGTGGGAAAAATGCTTGAATCTCTTTCCAAAGGCCATACGACGGATGCGTTGAAAAATCTGATGAAGATGGCGCCTAAGACGGCGGTTCTTGAAAGAAACGGAGAGTCCGTCACCGTCGATATTGATGAAGTCAAAGCAGGCGATATATTCCTTGTCAGACCGGGAGAAGCCGTTCCCGTGGACGGAGTGATTTTGGAAGGATCCACTGCCATTGATGAGTCGGCTCTTACGGGGGAATCGATCCCCGTGGACAAGACTGTAGATGACACGGTTAAAGCAGCAACGATCAATCAGTCGGGATTTATTAAGGCAAGGGCTACCCGTATCGGAGAAGACACTACCTTTTCTCAAATCATTCAAATGGTCAGTGATGCGGCAGCGACGAAAGCACCGATTGCCCGTATTGCCGATGTGGTTTCGTCCTTTTTCGTTCCGGCGGTCATCATTCTTGCCGTTCTGGTAGCGGCCGTCTGGTTCTTCTTCGGCGCGCCTGCTGCTAAAGCATTGGAATATGCGATCTGTGTCCTTGTTATTTCCTGTCCCTGCGCATTGGGCCTTGCCACACCGGTATCCATTATGGTCGGTAACGGTCTCGGTGCAAAGAACGGCATCCTCTTCAAAACGGGTGAAGCTCTTGAAAATGCAGGAAAATTACAGATTGTTGCTCTCGACAAAACGGGAACCATCACTGAAGGAAAACCGGAAGTGACCGATGTTTATCCTGCAGAAGGAACAAGTGAAGATGAATTACTCCGCCTGGCTTACAGCTTGGAAAAGAAATCGGAACATCCTCTTGCCCGGGCGATTGTCAAAAAGGGAGAGGAAGAAAATATTTCCTTTGAAGAAGCAGAAGATTTTCAGGCTCTTCCCGGAAACGGCCTCATTGCAAAAATAGGAAATAAAACGGTTCGGGGCGGTTCCGAATCTTATATATCGGGTCTCGTTTCTTTACCGGAAGAAATAAAAGAAAAATCGGCTCTTCTCGGAAAAGAAGGAAAAACACCGCTCTTTTTTGAAAGAGAAGGAAAATTTTTAGGAATTATTGCCGTAAGATCG
>URAA01000151.1 GCA_900545785.1 uncultured Dialister sp.
GATTCGGAAATAGTGCCGTCCAGATCAAAAAGAATGTAATCGTATTTCATAAAATGCTCCTTTAGTGTGTGTTGAACTCAGTATATCAGAAATTCTTCCATATAAATATAAAAAACGGCTGTGATTGAAGTATATCGATCTTTTTGCTATTCTAAAGAAAAGATTGAATTATCATTTCGTTTTGGAGGAGGACATATGTATATAGACGGAAAAGCATGGATTGCCAACAATGAAAAAAATGAAAGAATCTGCTTAATTCCTAAAATGGTGAACCGTCACGGACTGGTATCGGGGGCTACCGGTACAGGGAAAACAATCACCCTGAAAGTCATGGCAGAAACTTTCAGTGATATGGGAATTCCCGTATTTATGGCCGATGTCAAGGGAGATATTGCAGGAATCATGAATCCCGGTACCGACAGCGAAGATATGCAAAAGCGTTTGGAAAAATTCGGTCTTAAAGAGGCGGGATTTTCTTACAGCGGTTATCCCGTTACCTTATGGGATATTTACGGGCAGAAGGGGATACAGCTCCGCACCACCGTTTCCGAAATGGGGCCCATGCTTTTGTCCCGTATTTTGGAACTGAATGATTTGCAAAGCGATATTTTAACGATTGTGTTTAAGATAGCCGATGATAATAAACTGCTTTTGCTGGACACAAAAGATTTAAAATCTATGCTGAATTATGTCAATGACCATAAGGAAGTATTTGAAGGTCAGTATGGAAAGATGAGTACCGCTTCCATCAGTGCCATCGTACGCTCCCTGGTCGCTTTGGAAACGGCAGGAGGAGATGTTTTCTTCGGCGAGCCGGCTCTGAACATTTCAGACTGGCTTACTTTGGGAGAAGGCGGCAAAGGGATGATTCACATCCTTGACAGTGAAAGTTTGATTAACAACGGGAAAATGTATTCCGCATTCCTGCTTTGGATGCTTTCCGAATTATTTGAAACACTTCCCGAAGTGGGAGATTTGCCGAAGCCCAAGATGGTATTTTTCTTTGATGAAGCGCATCTTCTCTTCGATGGTGCCTCCAAACAGCTTTTAAATAAAATCGAGCAGGTGGTTAAGTTAATCCGCTCTAAAGGGGTAGGCGTCTATTTCTGTACACAAAATCCGAAGGACATTCCCGACGGAGTGTTGGCACAATTGGGGAACAAAGTGCAGCATGCTCTTCGGGCATACACACCGGCAGATCAAAAAGCGGTGAAGGCGGCGGCGCTGTCTTTTCGTGCCAATCCCGAATTTGATACGGCGGAAACGATCATGTCTTTGGGGACGGGCAAGGCAATAGTATCTTTCCTCGGAGAAGACGGTGTGCCCGGCATGGCAGAAAAAGTTTCCATTCTTCCGCCTCGGTGCAGTATGGGAGGAATCAGTGACGGTGAGAGAGATACAGCCGTTAAAGCAAGCCTTTTATACAGCAAATATGCAAACGGCTATGATCCCGATTCGGCGTATGAATTGTTGCAGCGTCTGGGGATGGAGGAAGAGGCTGCCAAAGCAAAAGCTGCGGAAGAAGAGCGATTGGGAAAAGAAAAGGCAAAAGCAGATGAGCTGGCTGCCAAAGCAAGTGAGAAAGCTGCCAAAGAAGCGGAACGCCAGGCCAAAAGAGAAGAAGCAGCCAGAAACAGGGCGATTCAATCGGTGGGAAGTTCCGTATTAGGGACGATTGGCCGTGCGGCAGGAAGATCTTTGGGCGGCAGTTTGGGAGGAAGTCTCGGGAAGAATGTAGGCGGAAACTTGGGAGCTTCCCTTGTTCGCGGTATTTTCGGTACTCTTTTCAAAAAATAGAGGGGGAATTATGAAACGTTTTATAATGATTGCAGTCATGAGCTTCTCCGTTCTTTTAGGAGCAGCCGGTTGCGGAGGAGAAGCGATGGGAGCCTATAAAAAAATAACTCCGAATGAAGCAAAGGTGATGATGGAAGAAAGCAAAGTCACACTGGTAGATGTGAGGACTGAGGCGGAATATAAAAAAGGACATATTCCGGGGGCAATTCTTGTGCCGAATGAAACGATCGGAAATACGATGCCCGAACAGCTTCCCGATAAAAAAGCGACTATTATGGTTTATTGCCGAAGCGGTGCAAGGAGTAAGCAGGCGTCCGATAAACTGATTAAATTGGGCTATGAAAAAGTATATGATTTAGGCGGAATTATTGACTGGCCTTATGAAATTGAAAAATAAATGAAAGGAGGATTACAGAAGCGGGATTCCTTTTTATAAGTAGTGCAGTTGTATTTATTCACTGAAAAGAAATTGTGAATGAAGAAAGGGAGAATGGCATGGAGTTTCAAATTAAATATTATAAAAATTTGGTCTAGATCGGA
>URAA01000152.1 GCA_900545785.1 uncultured Dialister sp.
GATCTAAATGTTCCATATAAATGCCTCCTTCACAAATATCATTTTCAAATATTTTTATTATACACTGTTTATGTAAACTTATACAATTATAAAAATACGAAAGTCCGCAGCTGCATCGGTAATGAAGATGGTAATATCCGGATGAGGAAGAGTCATAAAATATGATATAATGGGGGAAATCTTAAGTAAATGAATAAATATTTAAAGGAGAGGCTATTTATGAAAAAAATAGTTATAACTGTTATCGGGGCAGACCGGGTCGGCATCGTTGCCGGTGTCACAAAAGAATTGACAATACAAAACATAAATATTCTTGATATTTCCCAAACGATTTTAGGAGATATTTTTGATATGGTCTTAATTTGCGATATGGAGCACGCAAAGGGGACATTAAAAGACGTGCAAGAAGAAATGAGAGTCTTAGGCAAAGAAATGGGTGTAGAAATCAGGGTTCAGCTGGCAGATATTTTTTATGCTATGCATCGCATTTAAGGAGGAACCATGCTTGATTTGAATATTGAAGACATACTTTCTACAGAGCGTATGTTTGATCAGGATAAATTGGATGTCCGGACCATAACAATGGGAATATCCCTCTTGGGATGTGTTTCTGACAGTGAAAAAGTATTGTGCAATAAAATTTATGATACGATTTGTCAAAAAGCAGAACATTTGACAGAAGTCAGTCATGATATTTCAAGAGAATACGGAGTTCCCATTATCAACAGAAGAATATCGGTAACACCGATAGCGCTTGTGGCGGGCGGCATTCAGTCTTCCAGTTACGTTCCCATTGCGGAAACGCTGCAGCGGGCAGCCGATGAAGTGGGCGTGGATATTCTCGGAGGATTTTCTGCATTGGTGGACAGAGGAATTTCTTCTTCCGATCAAATACTGATTGAATCAATTCCCGAAGCGCTGGCAACAACGAGAAGTATTTGCAGCTCTGTGTCCGTAGGTTCTACAAAAGCAGGCATTAATATGGATGCGGTAAGAAAAATGGGAGAAATCATCAAGAAAACCGCAGAGCTGACAAAAGAACAAGATGCTTACGGATGTACTAAATTGGTGGAATTTTGTAATCCCGTAGAGGATAATCCGTTTATGGCAGGCGCTTTTCACGGTGTCACGCAGGGGGATATTGCGATTCATGTCGGTGTTTCCGGTCCGGGCGTTGTCAAACGCGCATTAGAAGATGTAAAGGGAGCTCCTTTTGAAATTGTTGCCAAAACAATTAAAAACACAGCTTTTATGATTACCCGTCTCGGACAGCTTGTTGCTGAAGCGGCAACGGAGAGACTTCATGCGTCCTTCGGAATAGTGGATTTATCTTTGGCACCGACGGCTGCTGTCGGTGACAGTGTGGCAGCCGTTTTGGAAGAAATGGGGCTGGAAAGCTGCGGCGCACCCGGAACAACGGCGGCACTTGCCATATTAAATGATTCCGTAAAGAAAGGCGGTCTTATGGCATCAACCAGCGTAGGCGGTCTTTCCGGTGCTTTTATTCCGGTCAGTGAAGATCTGGGCATGATTGAAGCAGTTCAAAGAGGAAGCCTAAGTTTAGAAAAGTTGGAAGCGATGACTTGTGTGTGTTCCGTCGGGCTGGATATGATTGCCGTTCCCGGAGATGTTTCTGCCGCCACTATTTCTGCTATTTTAGCTGATGAGGCAGCTATAGGGATGATTAATAATAAAACGACGGCGACCCGATTGATTCCCGCACCGGGAAAGAAACCGGGAGATATGGTCAATTTTGGGGGGCTTATGGGATATGCGCCGGTCATTGATGTAAACAGATTTAAGGCAGATGAATTTATTAAACGGGGAGGAAAGATTCCGGCACCGCTCAGATCTTTAACTAATTAACTGACTACGGGTTTATATTCAAAACGGCAGCCATAACGACTGCCGTTTTTTCTATGGAGAAAATACTTTACTGTCTGTGTTAAAATGATAAAGTCATCAAAATGATGGGGGAAGTATGTCAGAAAATGAATAATGAGAATAAAACAGAAAGAGAACTTGTAAGCTTAACAAAAGAAAATGACAAAGAAAATCGTCACTGGATATATTGGTGGGTGACGGCGTCTTTGCTTCCGCTTGCAGTGATCTTTCTTTTCAGTTGGTCTTTTGGTGCACTTGTCAGTTATCAGCCCGATGCTCTTGTTAAATTATTTTTCCTCTTTATACAGATTGGGTTCGTGACCGCTTATTTTATTCGCCATGGGTTGAGAGAAGCTGTATTCTCTCTATGGGCAACTGTCGGATTACTGTTTT
>URAA01000153.1 GCA_900545785.1 uncultured Dialister sp.
GGGATATCCTTACCCGGGGGGACCTCATATTGACAGATTATCCGCATCAGGTGATCCGGAATCGATAGAATTTCCCCATCCTTTACATAAAGAGCATAGTTTTGATTTTTCCTTCAGCGGATTGAAATCATCGGTTATTAACTATTTGCATACAAAAGAAATGAAGAAAGAAGAAGTTTCTTTTGAAAATGTAGCAGCCTCCTTTCAAAAGGCAGTCGTGGATACTCTGGTTGAAAAATCAATGGCGGCTCTTGATAAAACAGGACTCAAAACATTGGTTCTTGCCGGAGGTGTGGCGGCAAATACCGGTCTTCGGAAGTCATTAAATGAGGAGTGTAAAAAACGAAATATCCGTATGTGCCGTCCCGATCCAATTCTTTGTACAGATAATGCTGCAATGATCGGGTGCAGAGCCTATTATATGGCACAGGCGGGTAATTATGCAGACATGACATTGAATGCGGATCCGAGACTTCCATTTTTAGCACCTCAAATCAAATGATTTATTTCAAGGGATAATTATGAATCAATTTTATTCTCTGGCTCGTGAAATGACGGAGCTGACAGATGTACAAATTAAAATTTTGGATCATATACAAGAAGCGCTCCCTTTTGCTGCCGATATTTCCAAAAGTCAGATATATATTTGTGCCAAAGGGAATAATGAAAGAATGTCCGTAGTTTTATTATCGGAAAAACCATCTTATACGGCGGGGAAAACTTACTTTCAGCCGGGAGATGTATATTTTGATGAAGAATTTGCTTTAGTGGAAAATGTATTTTCTACAGGCCGTAAGGTCGTCGGAAGAAAAGAATTGGATTTAGGCCGTATCGTAGCTTTGACGGCCTATCCGATTATGGATAATGCAGGAATTCCTTTTGCGGTTGCCGCTTTTATGTCAAATTCAAAAAAACAGCAACAAGTACTGACCGATACGGCGTATATGTTGCTTCAAGTACCGCCGGAAGAAGGCAATTATCGCAGACTGCGTCCCCAAGACGGAATGATGATTTTGGACTTCCTGGGACGTATTATTTACGCAAATGATATGATTGATGATTTATATTTCGTATTGGACAAGGAAACGGTGGAAAAGAAAGAAATCATCGGTCATTCAATGATTCATTTCCCTTTAGTGGATGAAATTATGGAGACAAAAAAGACTGCTTATGGGGAAAAGGTATCGGGAGATATGACTCTTTCTGCATGGGGAATGCCTATTCTTTCCGGCGGAAGGGTCAACAGAACGGTTTTATTAATCAGTGATGTAACTGCCGTAAGAGAAAAAGAAAGACAGATTCTTGTAAAAGAGTCCGTTATCCGTGAAATACATCATCGAGTAAAAAACTCTTTAAATACGGTTGCGGGAATGCTTCGAATGCAGGCTCGCCGATCAAAAAACAATGAAACAAAAGCTGCTTTAAAAATAGCAGTTAACCGTATTTTAGGGATATCTCAAATTCATGATATCCTTGCTTCCCAAAGCGGAGAACAGATCGACTGGAATGTATTGCTGGATAAAATGTGCAAGCTTTCCATTGACAGTTTGACTGACTGTACCGTTGAATTGGTAAGAGAAAAAACGGAGAAGTCTTTCTTGATATCTTCAGAAAAAGCATTGCCGTTAGCCATTGCAAGCAATGAACTGATTCATAACGCTATAGAACACGGTTTTTTCGGATTGGACAGGGGAACTTTAATTGTCGGTTCCGCTATGGAAGAAAATAAAATTCATATATTTATCAAAAATGACGGTCATCCGCTGCCTGAGAATTTCAGCAAGAAATCTTTTGATTTAGGCTTGCAGATTGTCGGTACTTTAGTAGAAATAGAATTGGGCGGGTCCTTTAAATTGGAAAATGAAAATGGAAAAGTGTCGGCACATATTTGGTGTCCCGTATCCATATCGGAGGATAAGAATGAGTGAAAGTTATAAAATCGTGATTGCTGACGATGAGGCGATTTTATGTATGGATCTGAAAGAAATATTGGAAGATGCGGGCCACGAGGTGGTAGGGATTGCCGGTGACGGCTTGCAAGCTTTGGAACTCGTAAAAGAAAAAAAGCCGGACCTGACAATTTTAGATGTAAAAATGCCGAAGCTCGACGGATTGCAGGCGGCTAAATTGATCGCTCATGATAATTTATCTCCCGTTGTTTTATTGACCGCTTTCGGTGATGATGAAATCATTGAGAAAGCAAAAAAATCAAATGTTTTCGGCTATATTATGAAACCCGTGGAGGAAAAAAGACTG
>URAA01000154.1 GCA_900545785.1 uncultured Dialister sp.
CCGATCTGAACAGGAAATGCGTGCATATACACAAGAAATGCAAGCCAAAGTAGTAGAGGCTCAGGCCGAAGTTCCTAAAGCGATGGCTGATGCGTTAAGAGCAGGCCATTTGGGAGTTATGGATTACTACAATATGAAAAATATCGCGGCTGATACCGATATGAGAGAAACAATTGCCGGTAATCCGGGAAGCAAAAAGTGATCTATGGACAGCTTTAATTTATCCGACATATTTTTTTTCCTGATCTGGTTTGCCGTTATTTCACAAATGATATTTTCTCGGAGAGGGAGAAAAAATAAAAGAGTCGATCTGCCGGAAGAAAAAGAAGATATTCCGGAAAATCTTCCTCAAAAATCTCCGGAATCAAATCCCGCTCCCGTGAAACAGGGATCGCCGGATAATTATGATTTCGATGAGTTGAGAAAACGTATTCGCGATGCTTGGGGGATGGGAGAAAATCAGAGAAAGAAACCGGCTGAAATGGATCTTCCCGATGAAATGGAAAGAGAGGTTTATAAAGAAGAACCTCTTATTGTTGCGGATCATGCAGAAACGACGCCGGCAATGAATCCTTATCAGGAATATCTTTTGAGAAAAACAGAAAAAAAGCCGGAATCGAAAATGCCTTTGCCTAAGGAAGTAGTTACTGAGATAAAGAGGGAAAAAGAAGAATGGAATGAAGAGGCTGCAAAGAAATGGATCATATATGATGCCGTTTTTGGAGCACCTCGAAGTAAAAATGTCTGGAAGCCTTTTACCGGGCGGGAATGAGATGGTTGATTTCTATGGAAACGTATGACAAAGAAATACATGGAGAAATCTTATGGGTTTGTAAACGTTGCCGAATTTATGTAGTCGTATCTTCTCTTTTTTATGTACTGTTTTGTTTTATTTTTTCTATATATTTCATTCCGCAAGGAATTTCAGGATATCTTTTCCTCATTTTGCCCGTTGCTTTTTCTCTTCTGCGTATTCATTGGCTTCATGAACCGGTCGCTCTTATTTGCGAAAATAAATTTTTACTTCCCGTTTCGCCGATGTCTTCGAATTTTAATTGGCAGTCTCTTTCCAATCCTTTGTATGTGGTATTAAGTTATTCGGAAATTGCAGGGGTATCGGAAAATTGGGAATTTCTTTTTGTCGGCGAAAGGATGTCCGGCGGTATGGCGGAGATACCCGTACAATTCAAGTTTGTATCGAGAAAAGATAAAAAGTTGTTAGAGACGTGGATAGAGAAAAAACAGCGCAAAGAAGAATCGTGATTTGTTATAATTTTAAATAAAGAAATATATAATAAACGTTGCTTTTTTTGGCGTGATTATGATACCATACAAATAATATTCGGATTTATTATGAGGAGAAGACAATGCCAACGAAAATAACATTTACAATCGAGGAAGAATTGGGAGATCTTTCCGTTGCTTCAAACGGATGGAAAAAACAACTGACTTATACAAGCTGGAACGGACGAAATCCGAAATTCGACTTACGCTCATGGAGTGATGACCATAACGCCATGACAAAAGGGCTTACTTTGACAAAAGAAGAAATCATCAAATTAAAAGAAATATTAAATGAGATTGATTTGGATAATTATTAATCACTGCTGAACAAAGGGCTTCCCGAAGGGGAAGTCCTTTGGTGTATATGGAGGAATTTAGGAATTCCTTAAATTCTGTTTACGTTACCTTTGTCTTATAAAATATGCATTCAAAAAGGTGTGGGATGGACAAGCTTATTTCATTTGCTAAGAATGATCGCCAAAGAAAAGCATTTTGGGCTTGTATAGTCGGGGTGATCACAAATTTAATTTTAGGGTCGGTAAAAATATTTGCCGGCTGGACGAGCGGATTTTTATCTGTCATAGGGGACGGCTTTAATAATATCACCGATATAGGGGCCATACTCCTTTTGATTATGACTTTTTATTATGCCGCCAAACCTTCCGACAAGAGCCATCCATTCGGTTACGGGAGGCTGGAATATATTAATTCTACAGTTATGTCCGCCATTATTCTCTATGTGGGAATTACTCTTTTAATCGAATCGGTCCATAAAATACTTTATCCGTCGGATACTTTTTTTACCTTTCTGACGGCTGGTATATTGCTGTTCGGCATGGTCGGGAAACTTTTTCTTGCATGGTGGTATAAAAAGGCGGGAGATGAATTGGGCTCTGCGTCATTTAAAGCGTATAGCGCCGATTCATTATCTGATTTATTATCTACGGCCG
>URAA01000155.1 GCA_900545785.1 uncultured Dialister sp.
TCTTCCGATCTATTGGGTATCATCACCCCTTCTATCATTATCATTACCCTCATTGCTCTGTTTCTGACCAATTTCCAAGATAATCCTCTTGTTATTCATGCTTTTGCCGGAATCAGGGCTTGCGTGTGCGTTTTAATTTTTGACACAATCATTAAACTGGGAAAAAAATCTGTAACCGATAAACGAACCGCCTTCATTTTTATAGGCATCCTCCTTCTGTCTTTATTTTCCCCGCTTTCCCCCGCATTTTCCGTTATTTTTGCAGGTATAGCCGGCTGTTTCCTTATGCCCCGTCCGCCCGTAAAAGAGGTGGTGAATAAATGATCTGGCTTTCTGTGTTTTGGGAATTCTTTAAGGCAGGACTTCTGGCTGCCGGAGGCGGTCTTGCCACTCTCCCGTTTTTATATGACATCTCCACTTCTACCGGCTGGTTTACCACGGAAGATATCGCCAATATGATCGCTATTTCCGAATCTACTCCCGGGCCTCTGGGTGTTAATATGGCCACCTACGCCGGTTATCAGACTCTCGGCATATTGGGCGGCATCTGGGCCACCTTATCTCTGACTTCTCCCGCTATTTTTATCATCATTTCCGTATCAAAAGCATTGGACAAATTTAAAAATTCACTTCTGGTACAGAAAATATTTTACGGACTCCGCCCTTGTTCCACTGCTTTGATTGCCGCTGCCGGTCTGGGTGTTGCCAAAATTTCTCTTACAAACTGGGATCTTTATCAAAATACGGGCGACATTCTTTCTCTCTTTCAGTGGCCGTCTATACTCCTTGCCCTTTTTATATGGATTACTCTCAAAAAATTTAACAAACATCCCATATTATATATAGCCGTCGCCGCTGTTTCGGGAATCATTTTTAAACTGTGATTTCCAAAAATAAAAACGCCCTTACGACTTTCATTGACTTCCTTTGCCTCTTTTTCCGGCATCATCAATGCATCCGCAAGGACGTTTTTTATTTATTCTTCCACAACGGGCAAGGTAGAACCGCCGATCGGAACTACATATACGGTTGCTTCTTTTCCCATCTTCAACAGTGCCTGATCCACCGCCTCCTGCAAATCATGGAAAGGTGTCATATTGGCTTTTTTCACCATTTCATCATCCATGTCCGTAACAAGATATATGTCGGCATTTTCCTGCACCAATCCCAAAGCTGCCGATTTGTGGCCGCCCAGTTCAAAATGCTCTCTGATATTTTCAATTCTTTCCTCAGGTGTATGATATTCTTCAATCCATTTTTTAAAAACTTCGCTCCCGTAGCCTTCCCTGCAGCTGGCGGATACTACAAGAATTCCGCCTTTTTTTACAATATGTTTTACATTATCTATGGACTTCTGCGCCTGATATAAATTAATATCTTTCGGATATCCGCCGGTAGAGACGACAACAATATCTGCCGGTTCTTTGACTTTTTTCTTATATATTTTGTCTAAAAATTCACAGGCTTTTCTATGAGCGGTTACCGGATGGCCTGCTGCCGCAAAAGCGATTTCTTTATGGTCATTCAGCGCTACATTGAGGATAAAATCCGCCGTAATAAACCGGGCCACTTCTTCTATATCATCTCTGACGGGGTTATTCTTTAAATTCCCTGCAAAAGCGCCGGGCAGAATCATATTTTTATGATTTGCCTGAATCGCTTCTTTTGAGGATACGCCCGGCATGATTGCTTTCATTCCTCCGCTGTATCCTGCAAAATAATGGTATTCTACATTTCCCACCAAAATGCGGCGATCCGCTTCTGCCACAACACGGAAAATATCGACGGGCGTTCCGTTTTTACATACTCCCAGATGAACACAATCTGTCGGATCACTGTCTATGCAGCGAATTCGTTTATAAACATCTTCCCCGACAAGATTTCTTCGTTCCTCGTCCGTCTGCGCCCTATGGCTTCCCAGCCCGAAAACAACGGTTACATCTTCATCTTTAACGCCTGCTTTTTCCAATTCTTCAATCAGGCAGGGAAGAATAATCTTAGAAGGAACCGGTCTTGTCACGTCGCTCGTAACGATCACGATTTTTTCGCCGGGTTTTACGATATCCCGCAACTTGGGAGTATCGAAGGGATTTTCCAAAGCTCTCTTCACTTCACCGGTTTCCGATTCTACGAAAGGAACCTCATTGGGATTAATTTCTTCCAGCACATTCTCATCAGGAATATGAAATGAGACCAAATTTTTATAATATAGATCGGAAGAGCAC
>URAA01000156.1 GCA_900545785.1 uncultured Dialister sp.
ATTTTATAATCTTTTCCCGATCCCCGTCGATGAAATCTCCCCGGAACGCATAGACAAGGGCACAGCGGACGCGGATTCCGTCACGGCCGGTAACGATTGACAAACACTGTTCTGCCGAATCGGCTCTTTGATCATATTGGCCGGGCAAAAATTCTACGGCTAAAACTAAATCGCCGGAAGGCAGTGTTTCTTCCACCAAATCCACCGGCGGTTCGGAAAATACCGTGTTTACCGCTTTTCGATAATCTTCATCATTCAGATTATTCACATCATAGCGGTGATACAGAGCCGCTTCTTTGATTCTGTCGCCAAGGACTTCTTTCAACGCTGCCGCAAGGCTTTCTTCTTGGCGGAAGCCTTCCTTTTTTCTTACGTAAAGTCTTCTTATATCGGACAAAATGAACACCTTTCCTTTCGGATCCGTCCTGCTTTTATGAAATAAATTCGCATATATTTCTATATTAACACAATTTTCAAAAATTTAATTTCATAAAATAATTTTTACCTTTTTTCTTTTCGTTGAAAAATTTTCAATTCCTTTCTTTATTAATGTAAATTTCTGCTTACGGATTTCATTTTTCTTTCTTCATTTTATTTGATATACGTTTTTATCTTTATTTTTTATTATATATACACTTTACTTTTTATAGTCTATATCAATTAAGAAAAATTTATTTTTAAAATAGCACTTGAAATATTTATTCCGCCATATTATTATATGTCTAATAGTATGTATCTGTTAATATTATTTATACATGCATATATTGCATTAATAAAGCAGGAGAAAAGAGGTCCTATGTACAGCACAGGAGAAAATGTCATCACCAAGCTGATGCAAAGCTATCAGCGATTTTACAACATCACCCGTTTCGACGGGAAGGAAAGCCCCTTGCCGGATAATAAAGATGCGATCCGGGAAGCAAAAAAAATCTCTCTTTTTCCTGAAACGGAAGAGATCCGCCTTTCCGCCGTCTGTGAATATTACGAGCAGACAGGACAGCATTTATTTATGAAATCCAATGAAATCTGGTCTGCCAATCAGGAAGAATTCATTTTCCTTTTCAAAGTCCGTCATTTAGATGAAGACATATTCGAGCTGGGCAGGAATTATGCAAGGGAGGAAGGCATGAAAATGGCCCATATCGGTTCGGGCCATATGTACACCTACATTTCCCCCGTTTTTATCTGTGATTCCGTATCGGAAGAAGCACGGAGAAAATTGGAAACCTGCCGTATTTATAAAAGTTTTAAATTTTATTTTCACGGTTGGATGGAATTCCATGCCGCCTGTCTGAATATGAGCAGCGGTGACTTTTATTTTAACCGCGCCGGCCGTTGCATGGAAAAAAATTTAAAGAATGTGTTAAAAGAATTCATCGAGAAAGGGGCTTAAAAAATGAACACATTGCTGCTCTTAGGTGTCTGCATGGTTATACTCCTCGGCGGATACATTTTTTACGGAAGCTGGCTTGCCAAACAATGGGGGGTCGGACTGGAAAATAAGGAAACTCCGGCTCACACGATGGAAGACGGTATCGATTATGTACCTGCCAAAGCACCGATACTGATGGGCCATCACTTTTCCTCCATTGCCGGTGCAGGACCTATCACGGGACCTATCGGGGCGGCTATGTTCGGCTGGCTCCCTGTCGCTCTCTGGGTTTTGATCGGCGGTATTTTCTTCGGCGGTGTTCATGATTTCGGCGCTCTCATCGCTTCTGTCCGCCATCAGGGCAAATCTATCGGAGAAATCATTTCTCTCAACATGTCAAAAAGAGCAAAACAATTATTCATTATTTTCTCTTATCTCACTTTGATTCTGGTCGTCGCCGCTTTTGCCGCCATCGTTGCTTCCACTTTCGGAGCCACTTATAAAGACGGTGTCCTTGATGTGGCTGCCAGCGCTACGAAGGCATCGGTTGCCATGGTTTCCATCATGTTCATCCTGATTGCCATCGTCTTCGGTTTCGCCGTCTACCGCCGTCATACTCCTATGTTTATTTCTTCTCTTCTCGGTGTCCTTGCCATCGTCGTCTGCATGGCCATCGGAATGAATTATCATCCCTTCTATTTTTCAACAAATACATGGATGATTCTCGTCGGCGTTTATATCACCGTCGCTTCCGTCACCCCCGTATGGATTTTACTCCAGCCCCGTGACTATCTGAGCTCCTTCCTCCTCTATGCGATGCTCATCGTTGCCATTGT
>URAA01000157.1 GCA_900545785.1 uncultured Dialister sp.
CGACGCTCTTCCGATCTGCTTATTATTTCCGGTCCGGGGCAAAAATCCACCGATAATTATTATGTTATGGCGAAATTGGTTCCTCAGTTAAAATTGGGTGAGGACTATACTATTGATGAAAAACAAAAAACAGTAGCACCTACGGAAGCCGGTGTTGCAAAGATGGAAAAACTTCTAAAAGTCGATAATTTATATGATACGGATAATTTGGAATTGAACCATCTCTTTGTTCAGGCACTACGTGCCCAAGCCATGATGGAATTGGATAAAGATTATGTCGTCAAAGACGGGGAAGTTGTTATTGTTGATGAATTCACAGGACGATTAATGTACGGCCGTCGTTATTCGGATGGTTTACATCAGGCTATTGAAGCCAAGGAAGGACTTCAAGTACAAAGAGAGAGTCAGACTCTGGCAACCATTACATTCCAAAATTATTTCAGAATGTATGATAAATTAGCCGGTATGACAGGTACAGCAAAAACGGAAGAACAGGAATTTATAAAAATTTATGGTCTTGAAGTATTCCAAGTTCCGACCAACAAACCGGTTCAGCGCAAAGATTTATCCGATGTTGTTTTTAAGACAAAAAGAGGAAAGTATAGAGCGGTTGTAAGAGAAGTAGGACGCAGGCATGCAACGGGACAGCCGATGCTGATCGGAACAACTTCTATCGAACAATCGGAGAAATTGAGTCATATGCTGAAACAAGCGGGCATTGTTCATAATGTGCTGAATGCCAAATATCATGAATTGGAAGCACAGATTGTAGCACAGGCCGGACAAAAGGGGCAAGTGACTATAGCTACCAATATGGCAGGACGCGGTACAGATATTGTGCTGGGCGAAGGGGTAGCCGATCTTGGCGGTCTTGCCATTATCGGTACGGAAAGACATGAAAGCCGCCGTATTGATAATCAGCTTCGAGGCAGAGCAGGTAGGCAGGGGGATCCCGGTTCCAGCCAGTTCTTCCTCTCATTGGAAGATGATTTAATGCGTATTTTCGGCGGTGATAACATTAAAAAGTTTATGGAAAAAATGGGACTTGACGAAGATGAAGAAATTAAGAGCAGCATGGTTTCAAGTGCCATTCAAAAAGCGCAAAAACGTGTAGAAGAAAGGAATTTTGATATTCGTAAATACGTCCTTGAGTATGACGATGTAATGAATCAACAGCGTAAGGTTGTTTATGAACAACGGCATAAAATTCTTGAAGGCGAAAATATGAAAGATCAGATTTTGAATATGGTTGATTCTTTAATTCAAACAGGTCTTGATACATATGCGGATGCTAAATTATATCCGGAAGAATGGGATTTTGCGGGATTATTGAAATATTGTGAAAAATACTTCTTGGTTCCGGGGGAAATCACTCTGGAAGAAATAGAAGAAATGAGTCGTGAAGAGATTCAGAAAAAATTGGTAGAGATAGCTCATGAAACCTATGAGGCCCGAGAAAAATCCATCGGCTCCGAAATGATGCGTGAGATCGAAAAGGCGGTCATGTTAAAAGTCGTGGATTCTAAATGGATGGAACATCTTGATGATATGGACATGCTCAAAGAAGGAATCGGACTCCGTTCTTACGGACAAAGAAATCCTATTGTAGAATATAAAGTGGAAGCCTTCGATATATTTGAAGAAATGCAACATTCCATGATGGAAACGATTATCCTCTACCTCTACCATATCCAGATTCACTTTGGAGAAGAAGGACCTCAAAAACCGGTCAAAGAATCGGATCCGTTGCAAAATGCAAAGGACCATTATGTAGAAGAAAATGGAGAAACCTCCATTTCTCCCGATACCAATCAATAAAATACAAATAATGAAAGCGAGATGATTAAGAGATGTTGGAAGATCTGAAAAAGACACTGACAGAACTGCTTGAACATGAAAAAGAAATAAGGGATTCACTTTGACTTACCTCAGCTGAAAGAAAGAATCAGAAGTTATGACGTGCAAATGAGCGATCCTTCTTTTTGGGATGATGCAGAAAAAGCAAAAGATATTTCTCAGAAGGCGATGGAAGCAAAAGATGCTTATGACACTTATACCAGGCTCTTTGAGCAGGCGGAAAATATAAAAGATTTATTGGATATGGCCATTGAAGAAGACGACCGGGATATGGAGGCAGAATTAGAAGAGGAAATAAATCGATTAAAGGATATCCTGGAGAAAAAAGAAATTGAACTTTTGTTGA
>URAA01000158.1 GCA_900545785.1 uncultured Dialister sp.
AAATCCCCGTTTCTCCTCTATCTCTTTTACGGCTGCATCGGCGGTATCGGGCTGGGGATCGGCTACATCACGCCCGTTTCCACACTGGTGAAATGGTTTCCCCGCCACAGAGGTTTTGCGACGGGCCTTGCCATCATGGGATTCGGCTTTTCCGCTTTGCTTGCGGGACCGTTCATGGCATACCTTATATCTGCCGTGGGAATCGTGGAAAATTTCTTATTTCTCGGAACGGTCTATGCGGCAGTCATGATGCTTTCCGCTTCTTATTTGAGGCCGCCCCTCCCGGGAGAAGTACCGTCATATGCATCAAATGAAACAGAAAATAAAATAAAAGCCGAGAGAGCCCCTGTCGTTTCGGAACATCAGTATACAAGAAAAGAAGCGATGAAAAGCTGGAAATGGTCGGCCCTCTGGTGGATTTTCTTTACCAATATCACCTGCGGCATCGGTCTTTTGGCACTGGTATCTCCCATGGCACAGGAAATAGTTCATATGACACCGAAAGAAGCGGCATCATTGGTGGGAATCATCGGAGTCGTTAACGGAGGGGGCCGCATCATCTGGTCCACTATTTCAGACTGGATCGGCAGGGGACTGACTTATATCATTTTCTTTGCTTTTGAAATGATTGCTTTTTACCAATTGTCCTATATTACCGATGATTTCGGATTTAAATTATTGATATTGGCGATTATCAGCTGTTACGGCGGAGGATTTTCCTGTATGCCCGCTTACTTGTCCGATATATTCGGGGTGAAACAATTGGCGGCGATCCACGGAAGCATTTTAACCGCTTGGGGGATCGCCGGAGTGGCAGGTCCGCTGCTGTTGGCAGTCATGAAAGAAATGATCGGCGGCTACGAAGGAACGCTTTATCTCTTTTCCGGTATGCTGGGAATTGCTTTTTTGATTTCCTTGGGACTTCACCTTGCCAATATAAAAGAAAAACAAAACCGCTATGCGGCGGAGCAAAATGTAAGCAGTCAGGAATATTGAAAAATGACGAAGGGAGCTTTCCTCGGAAGGCTTCCTTTTTATTTGTATAAAAATTAATTTCATAGAAAAACCCTCTTTACCGAAAAAAACGGCAAGAGGGTTTTACAATTAAAATATACAGGAAATATATTACTTTCCTTCGGCAATTACAATACTTGAGGAGATTTTATTTTTTCCCCTGATATTCCCGATCCAGTTCCGCAAGATATTCATCGGAACAATCGCTCTTTACATAGGACTCTTCCGCACTCGGGAAACTTCCGTCCTGTACGGCGGCCTGATAGCTTTTATAGGAATCGATCATAGCCTTTCCGACTTCGCCGAAATGGCGGACAAACTTGGGACTGAAGTCAAGATTCATTCCCAACATATCCTGACTGACAAGAACTTGGCCGTCACAGTCTTTTCCTGCGCCGATACCGATAGTCACCATGTTCGTATGCTTTGTGATCAATCCGGCAAGTTTCGGCGGAACGCATTCAAGGACACACATGAAAGCGCCTGCTTTTTGTACAGCGAGGGCATCTTCCAATATCTGCCGTGCCTGTTCTTCCCCTTTTCCCTGCACTTTGAAACCGCCGAAAGCATTCCATGACTGAGGAGTCATACCGATATGGGCGCAAACGGGAATGCCTGCCGATGTGATGGCACGGATTTGCTCCGTCACTGTTGCACCGCCCTCCAGTTTGACCGCATTTGCACCGGTTTCTTTGATGAGCCTGCCTGCATTTTCCGTCGCCTGTTCCACCGATACCTGATAACTCATAAAAGGCATGTCCATGATGATAAAAGGCGTTTTGGCACCGCGGACGACACTGCGGCCGTAAATGATCATTTCATCTACGGTGACGGGAAGCGTGTCCGGATACCCCTGCATGGTCATGCCGAGGCTGTCTCCCACCAGAATGGTATGAATACCTCCTGCATCCACCAGTTTTGCCATACTGTAATCATAACAGGTGACTTGGGTAATTTTTTCGCCGTTTCTTTTCATTTCCAGTAATTTGGGAACTGTCATTCTCATGTTCGAATCCTCCTTCGATAATTGTGCAAGAAGTCTTCCATCGCACGGTAATCCCTTTCAGGATGCTTTTTCTTTGCCATGTCTGTCAGTTTGAGGGTCAGGCTGAGGTAGCCGGTTTTTTCCGTATCCGTATCCAAATTGTTCAAATGTTTTTAGATCGGAAGAGCACACGTCTGAAC
>URAA01000159.1 GCA_900545785.1 uncultured Dialister sp.
TTCCCTACACGACGCTCTTCCGATCTGACGGGGTAAAAAAGCAGAAGGGGGAATATCCAAAACACGTTCTGCCGTGCATTCAAACTGCACCGCCAATGTCAGCGCTCCGTAATCCTTAGATCCGGGAGCCGCCATAATACGATCCGCCACTTCTTTTTGCATCATGAATACAAATAATGAAATGGGAAAATCACCTTGAATCAAATAAAGCAAAATTGGAGTCGTAATATAGTAAGGAAGATTGGCTGCCGCATGCCACTCTTTACTTCCCAGATATTCTTTCAGGTTTGATTTCAATATATCTTCATATATGATACGAATATTGTCATACGATTCCAATGTATGGGATAAAACCCGCTCCAGACTTCGATCAATTTCAAAAGCGGTTACATCAGCACCGGTTTCTGCCAATGCCTGTGTCAAAGTGCCGATACCTGCCCCTATTTCCACCACGGGGACTCCCTTTTCCAACTCTGCTGCTTCTGCAATTTGTCTTACCGCCTCAGAGTTTACCAGAAAATTTTGTCCGAGTCTGTGTTTTGCATGAATACCGAATCGTTGAATAATATATTTAACTACCTTTATATCCGCTAAATCAGCATCTTTCATTTCTTCTCTCCCAATCTTTTTAAGGCCGAGTTCCATTCTTCTTTCGTAACACCGAAATGATTGAGCCTTTTCAAAAATTGTTTTCCGTTTCCGAATCCAATCCCGAGCAGATCGCCCAGTACTGCTCTTTTCTTTGCTGAATTTTCACTTCCCGCCAAATCGGCCGCCCATAAATCGGTCATATGAAAGAGTCCCGAATCATCTTGATAAGAAGGTCTTACTTTTTCAAGAGCTCTTCTTATGGATTCGGGAGATGCATTTTCTATCCCCACATCATCTTCGGCCGATGCCTCTGTTTTGGGGATGAATGCATGAAGCGCCTCAGGAAATAAAGCAGAAAGACGCTTCCGAATTCTTTCTCCCGGTCCGTCCGGATCGGTCAGAATGATGATGCCCCGCTTTTCATAAGCAGCACGAATATCCTTTATAACGGAAGACCGGAGGGCAAAACCTCCGGTCGCAATCATATCCGCTTCCACCGCCTGACTTACCCGGGCAATATCCGACTTGCCCTCAACAACGATGACTTGACGAATCATATTAATCTCTTGCCACATATCCGATGCCGCGTACGGTATGGATATACTTTTTCCCTACTTTTTCATCAATTTTGCTGCGGAGATAACGAACATAGACATCGACGATATTCGTCTTTCCCGCATATCCGTATCCCCATACTTTTTCGAGTACCTCTTCACGTTTCAGCACCCGGTTCTTATTTTTAGCCAAGAATAAGAGCAAGTCAAATTCTTTCCTTGTCAGATCAATTACTTCGTCTCCGGCACGAACTTCATGGCGATCCGGATAAATAGCCAAATCTCCTATGTTGAAAGACGGATCTACCACAATTTTCGGCTCTTCATGACGACGGAGTGCCGAATGAAGCCTTGCCACCAATTCTTTTGTCGCATACGGCTTGGTAATATAATCATCCGCCCCCGCATTTAATGCTTCCACTTTTGCATCCACACCGGTTTCGGCAGATAAATAGATAATCGGAATGGTGCTTATTTCTCTTACTTTTTCAAGAATTTCTTTTCCGTTTTTCATCGGTTCATCAGGATCAAGAATGATAATATCCGCTTGGCGCTGCCCTGCTAAATCTACGACAGAATCCCCTATATTATCAATTAAACAGGAAAACCCTTCCTCTTCTAACTTGAGCTGCATAAAACGACTTACGCTCGGATCACTTTCGACGATTAATACACAGTTTCTCATATTTTAAGTTCCTCCCCTAAATTAACAAATAAATCATAACAACTAAAAAGAGGCTCTTTTCATATTATTGTTATTATTTTCACAATTACCTGTATATAAATTATTATTTTTACCGCATACTTTCCGTAATTGTACAAGAGCTTTATTGTCCTCAATTTAATGATACCATAATTTTAATCAGATTCAAGTATTTTTCTTAGTTTTATTATTAAAAAATTAGCAAATTTATTCGTTTTTATTAACAGTTATTCTTAAAAAAATTCAATTTATTAGTCTTAGGAGCGGATAAAATTACATTTTTCAAAAATAAGAATATCCCTTGCTATATAGATAATATCTGTTTATATTGAGATAT
>URAA01000160.1 GCA_900545785.1 uncultured Dialister sp.
CTGACGATCTCCGCCGTGACAGGGCGGCATGTTAGACCACTACACCACCGGGCCGCAAGTTACCTTATAAGTATAGCCATCACACCCTTCTTTGTCAAGGTTTTACATATATTATCAACTTTTTACACATCAGAATCCGCCCATTCTCAATTGAGATTTTTTACTGAAAAAAATTGACTTTTTCCTACTTGATAAAACTTAAAAATGTTATTATTTCCCTATTGTCATGATAGTTTCATAAATGTAATATAATTTATTTTGCTACATTAAAGCAAAAAAGAGTCTCCTTGATTATTTATCAGAGACTCTCTTTTAATCACTGTTATCCGATGATATTTAATGCATATACTCTGTATTCTTCAGCTAATTCTTCGAGTTTCTTGGACATTTCGATCTGTAAATCGGATGCTTTATCATAATCATTCACTTCAAGCGCTTCTTTCAGACGGGTACAAATGCATTTTGTATATTTCGTATCTTTGGTCAGGTTTTTACGTTTTTCCTGTATATAATCCCAGCGTTCTTCATCAATTTCATCTTCATTAAGCAGCTTCTTATAATTTTTTACTGCCAATTCTGTTTCAGGAATCAACCGATCCATCAATTCATTTTTCCATCGATAAATGATACTCGTCATAAAAGAATCTACGATAGCTTCCGACAGAGTTCCTCCCCTCGTCAGCACCTCCACTTTTTCCGGATTGGCTTTCATGATTTTTACATTTTCCCAAACCGTGGCCGGCGGTTTCCCGAAAACAGCGTCTCTTTCTTCTTGAGTAAAGTCTTCAAATACATTTTTTTCGCATCTGTACTCTCTGTCTTTCAAGAGGTAATCCGCTTCTTCTCCTGCCGATTTTGACAGCTCTTTCAATAATTCTTCCGGACCTTTATTTGAATTTATTACATATTCAATACCGTCCAAAGCCGTCAGATAGAGACAGGCCACCGCTAAGTAAATATTGGTGAACGGATTAGGTGCACGAAGTTCAAATCGGGTAGCTTTGGGATTTTCCAAATCACGAATCAATCCCATAAGGACACTGCGGTTGCGAGACGGCAATTCAGGCTTATGTCCTAATGAAGTTACAATGCAAACCGGTGCTTCAAACCCGGGCTTTAATCTGTTAAATGCATCCGTTGTGGAAGAGATAAAAGGATTTACCGCCTCATAATTATGCAGGACTCCCATAATAAAGCCATAGCCGATGGTGGACAGATAATCGGCCTTGATATCATCGGGAGCCAATAAATTCATTACTTTCCCGTTTTTTAAACGGGCGGAGAAGCCCACATGAGTATGTTCTCCGTTTCCTACAACTCCCAGGATAGGTTTTGCCTTGAATGATACATCCAATCCGTTTCTTCTGAACACTTCACGAATTACAATGCGTGCTTCCAACTCATTATCTGCGGCTTGCAAAGGATTTGTAGAAAACAACCAATCCAATTCAAGTTGTTCGCATACATCAAAAATATGACCTCCGTCATCAATTTTCGGTTTAATCCCTCCGACTTCCTTATGCCCCATCTCTACATGCATACCGCGGATATCCAATTCTTCGATGGCCTGTTCCATAGCGGTGCGGACATTACCGCGCATTCTTTGCCAATACTGCTCCTTTAAGCGTTGTGAAATGGAAAGATGCTGTATCGTTTCTTTTTCGCTCGGTGTCTTTACCCAAAACTCAAGTTCGGTCCCTGTAGTAAAAACGATATCTTGAATTTCCTCAAAGGGGAAGTTTTCCATTCCTTTGATTTGCTTGCCTGCTATCAAACTTTTAAGTTTTTCCGCTACATATTCACAAGAACGTTTCAATATGGAACGGGAATCTATAAATATTCCGTTATGTATAAGAAAGCTCGGGATACGAAGAGTTCCTACGGGAAGTCCCGTTGTCCCGTCTATATTATCATCATTATAATCCACATACCAATTCACTGTGTTATCGGCGACGAAATCAACACGAGCATCATTCAAAGTGGCGATATTCATAAATACAACAGAAGAACCGTCAGTTTGTACTGCTTTACCGGCAAAAAAATCATCATAATCTTCCATAAAGATCTCTATCGGAATTTTTTCATCCGTGTCATTGCCTGCAAGATCCACCCCGATA
>URAA01000161.1 GCA_900545785.1 uncultured Dialister sp.
CTTCCGATCTAAGAATTTTTACGTAGATGGCTGGCAGTATGCTTTTTTACGGGATTGATTCCCGCTTCTGTCATGATTTCATTCTTTTCTCTTTATTTTTTGCAAAGTATTGAGTTGGCGCCGTATTATGTGTTATTTTTTGTAACAAATATGATAGAAAAAGCTTTTCTGCTTAAAATAGGACTTGCGATGATAACGTTTTCTCTGTATTTATATTTTTCACTGAACGGAACGAAAGGGAAACGTATGACAGAAGTCATATTTACGGCAATTTTTTATCTTATGATCATATATATTCCCATTGTATTCTCTTTATATATTCCGGGAAATGCAGCATGGAGAGCTTATGCGGATCCCGCCTATTTATCAATATTTCCCGTATTGTCTGATTTGTGGAGTGTATTTTTGGCGTTATGGCTTGGAAATAAAACAGCCCAATGGATATTTTCATAAGAGAAAAGAAATCATCCGGCCCGTTTTGTTTAAGGAGATATAATCTCTTAAAAGTTTGACAGAAGTACGTATTGGAATATAATACAAATGTCGGAAGCATTATCTGTCTTTGCCGGCATCATTTCGAGCCGGACTTCAGAGAAAACTCTGACGCATCTGATTCGCCTTGTATCCTTATGGAATGAGAACGGAGGTTTTGACATGAAAGAAAATATGGAACGAACGGAAGAAACAAATGATTTACGGGAGAATGAGGAAAAGAAAACAGATCCTTATGAAAAGAAATCTTTTATGACGGTAAGGGAATTGACCGTATCCGGACTTTTAGCGGGAATCACCATATTTCTGGGGCTGACCGGTTACGGATTTATTCCGATTGTTTTTATGAATGCGACCATTCTTCATATTCCGACAATTATCGGCACGATTGTAGCGGGGCCGAAAGTAGGAATGATCGTGGGATTTTTATTCGGCATTTTTTCTTTTATTCAGACGCTCCGTGCGCCCAGTCTTTTGATGCAGTTTGTTTTACAGCACAGTATCGTCTATGATGCAATTATTTGTATTATTCCGAGAATCTGTATCGCCGTGGTTGCTTATTTGATTTACAAATGTCTGCCGACAAAAGATTTTGTCAAAGTAGCATTTGCTGCTGTCGGCGGTTCTCTGACGAATACGATTTTATTCCTTGGATCTATTTTTATCTTGGTAGGAGCTCCCTATGCAGAGGCGCATGATATGTCCGTTACAGGGTTTGCTTATTTGTTGATGGGGATTGTATCCATGAACGGTATTCCCGAGGCCGTCGTTTCAGGGATCATTGTTACACCGGTGGTTATGATGCTGAAAAAATCCGGATGGAAAATGAAATAAATGCAAAACAAGCCTGTCTTTGTAAAGACAGGCTTGTTTTTTATGTTAGAAATCTTCGTTATCTCCGCGAAGGCGGGAATTACATTTTTCAATAAAATCATCAAAATCTATGCTTTGGGCATCTAAAAGTGCGCCTATGGGAGTTTTTATTTCTTCCGGCATTTGAATTCCCGCATTTTGGAAAAGAGAAAGAAGTTGGGGATAGAGAGTCAAAATATCTTCCATGGGGGTTTCTTTTGTAAGGAGCGGTTTATTATATTTGTCGGAAATGTATTCATTCATTTCTCCGAGCATTTCAAATACATCCATTCCATGGGCCTGTGCAGCCTGCCAAAGATTCTCATCATAGGAAATAAAGCATCCTACACAGGACATGCCGTATTCCATAAGAAATTGTCCCATCTCCGGATAAATTTCAATGACCTGCATGACATTGTTTTCGGGACGGACGAAGTCGCCTTCCTTCAGAGGCGGTACATTTGCCATGTCCCAAGAATTTCCGTAGTAGTCACCGCTGCCGTCCTGTTCGCCGGGCAGGGTATTTCCCAAAACGGCATCACGGAAAGATTCATAACCCATAGAATCGATGAATTCTTCCAAAGATTGGTAGTTTTCATGATCTAAATAATAAGCGGCCGCTTTTGTGAGAATGGAAACGGCATCAGAGGGGAATTGGGCGAAGGCAAAGAATGTTTTCTTCCCGGTATAAATATCCCAGCCGTCAGACATACCGACGGCACGAATGGGAAGAGCGGTAGCGATCAGATCGGAAGA
>URAA01000162.1 GCA_900545785.1 uncultured Dialister sp.
AAGTAAAGAAACGGGAGTTATCTAATGAGCGGAATTAAAAATTTAGATAAAAGTATCATGGAAGCTTGCAGGCTCTATGTGGATAATTTGATTAAACCGCTCTATTCTCTCGGAAAATTGGAAGATATGGCGGTGCGGCTTGCAGGTATTACAGGGCAGGTCAAGCCGAAAAAACTGAAAAAGGCAATAGTTGTCATAGCCGGTGATACGGCAGTCGACAGAGAAAATGAAACCGGCGGAAAGCTGAGCCTCGGTGAAGTAAAAGCCGTTGCAAAAGGGCTTGCACCGATAAGTGCGGTGGCGCGGATGACGGAAACTCCCGTATATCTGATTGATGCAGGCTTAGAGTCGGATACGGATGAAATTGAAGGAGTTCTGGTCAAAAAAGTAATCAGGGGAACTCATTACGGGCATCAGGCTATGACTGTAGAACAAGCAAAAGAAGCGGTCAGTCTGGGAATGTCTGTCGGAAAGAGTTTGGCTCTGCAAAGGGTGGAAGCGGTTGCTCTCGGGAATATAGGAGAACGATCCATGCTTTCCGCTCTGGGTGTGACGGCAGCCGTCATGAAAGAGGAACTGCAGGAGCAGGCCCGTCAAAACGGACTTTCCGTCAAAATGAATGATATAGAAGATTTGAAAGACGATCCCATCGGTGTTTTGGCTGCAACGGGATCTGCAGAAATCGCCGGATTATTCGGACTTGTCGTTCAGGCAGCCCGGGAAGGCATTGCCGTTGTTTTTGATAACGCGGTTACGGGGGCGGCAGTCCTTATGGCGGTACAGGTCTATCCTGAAATTAAAGAATATGTATTTCCTTCTGTCTACTATGAAGAACCGCTGCATCAAATACAGATGAAGAAATTGGGAATGAAATCATTTTTGCATTATGATTTTACTTTGGCAGAAGGACTCGGTTCGGCTATGGGGCTCTCCTTATTGGATGCTTCGCTGGATATGCTGAATGTCATGAAAACTTTTGGAGAAGGCGGCGTGGACGTGGCGGAAGACGGTCCGGGAAAGAATCGGCAAAGAGAGGATGTGCGGTAATGAAGGCGTTGTTTATTCGTTGTTATGGAAAACTGATACCCGATATGCTGATTGGCGGCCTGATCGATATGGGAGTACCGCCGGAATATTTAAAGGCTAAATTAAAGGAAGCAGAGCTCGCTTTCGATTTTATTGAAAAACAGATTCCCAAAGCACAAGTATCGGCCCATTATTTTTATATACCGGAAAAGGGGAATAAACCGCTGCTTCTGCGGCAGGGAGATTTATATAAAAAATGGCGTGAGATCTGTGAAAAAGCGATGCCCGAATGGGAAGTGCCGGGATGGAAAGTATTTTCTGCTCTTGCGGCAGGCGCTTCCGATGCGCTGGATGAAATTCCCGCCAATATTATTAATTTGCGCAGATGTGACGTAAAAGAAGAGCATTTGGTGTCGCTCTATTGTTTTTTTGCCTGCCTTGATCATTTGGGAGTGGAGTCCGTATTTGTCTGTCCTTTCTCTATCGCACCGGGAGAGACGGAAATGGCAAGAACGACGGAAAAAATCATGGTTCATGCCGTATCTACCACGGGGGAAGTTATATCGGCGGAAGATATCAATCCTTTTGCCGCTGCTATGATAGAAGGTTTGTCGGCAGGTTATATTCCCATGGACAGCCGATTTATTGCAGACAAAACAGCTTATGGAAGCGCCAGTGTGGAAAAACCTTCGGGAGATACGACGGTGGCGGAATATTTGGGATATTTTACCGACCGGGAAGAGTCTATATTCAGCCGCCATTTAAAAGTTTTCGGCATGGATGTATAAATGTCTTTGTCTGAGAAGGCGGGGAAATAATTTTTTATCTGTTGCTGATTTTCCTTTACTTATCATTGACAGAGGGAAAGTCATATGGTAAAGTATTGGACATGACGTCAAGTTGGTTTTGCGTATACCAAGGGAATTTTATTAAAAAACAACTTGACAAATGATAGTGCAATGATATAATGATATCGTTGCCGACACAGATGCGGAAGTAGCTCAGTGGTAGAGCACAACCTTGCCAAGGTTGGGGTCGCGGGTTCGAGTCCCGTTTTCCGCTCCAT
>URAA01000163.1 GCA_900545785.1 uncultured Dialister sp.
ATTCTGGCAAGTTCCGCCTTTTGGGCATCCAATCCTTTTAAGATGATCGGCGCATTGAAAGATCCTTCCGCGCGAATGCTGAAATAAGCGGCGTAGTAAGCCAGCGGATAATATACTTTAAACCAAGCAATTCTGAAAGCCATCATAACATAGGCCACCGCATGGGCCCTCGGGAACAGATAGGAAATTTTCAAACAGGAATCTATAAACCATTGAGGGATTTTCGCTTCCCGTAATTGGTCAAGATAATGAGAGTCTCCCTTTTCAATTCCTTTCCCTTTACGGACATTTTCCATCACTTTAAAAGATACCAACGGATCAACGCCGTGGGCAATTAAGTAGTTCATGATATCGTCACGGGTGGAAATGGCTTCTTCCAATTTTACTTTTTCCGTGGTGATCAAGTCTCTCGCATTATTGAGCCACACATTGGTTCCGTGGGAAAATCCGGAAATACGGACCAGTTCAGAGAAATTTTTCGGCCTTGTGTCTTCCAGCATTCCTCTGACAAAGGGTGTTCCGTATTCGGGAAGGCCGATGGCTCCGACAGTTATCCCTTTATCCCCGATGACTTCTTTCAACTGTTCCGTCGTCACGCCCAGCGCATCGGGAGAACTGAAGAGGGATAATGTTTTTTCATCATTAAAGGGTATATGAAGAGGATCGACCCCCGTTATATCTTGGAGCATACGGATCACTTTCGGATCGTCATGGCCCAGAATATCCAGCTTAAGCATACGCCCTGAAATGGAATGATAATCAAAATGAGTCGTAATCGTTCCGGGAATTTTATTTCCTTCTTCATCCTTCGTCCATTTTTTATTGGCCGCATACTGCAAAGGGGTGAAGTTATGGATATCCATATCCCGAGGGCAGACCATGATCCCTGCCGGATGTTGTCCCGTCGTCCTTTTGACATCGACTACACCGGCGGATAATTTTTCTATAAAAATATCATTAAACGTAAGCCCTCTGTTTTCCGCATATCGTTTGACAAACCCGAAAGCCATTTTCTCCTGTATGCCTGCAATGGTCCCTGCACGGAACACATTATCTCTTCCGAAAAGCTCTTCCGTATACTTATGGGCGACTGCCTGATCATCTCCGGAGGAAAAATTCAGATCAATATCGGGAACTTTATCTCCGTCAAAGCCGAGGAAGACGGCAAAAGGAATATCATGGCCGTCCTTATTCAATTCATGGCCGCATTCGGGGCATTTTTTATCGGGCAGATCGAAACCGCCGCCGACGGAACCGTCCGTATAAAACCGGCTCCAGTGACAATTCGGGCATACATAGTGGGGCGGCAGAGGATTAACTTCCGTTATATCCGACATCGTCGCCGCAAAGGAAGAACCGACGGAGCCACGGGAACCGACAAGATATCCCCGATCGTTGGAATGCTTGACCAACTTGTGGGCGATATAATAAAGAACACCGTAGCCGTGATTGATGATAGGCGTCAATTCCAAAGCCAGTCTGTCTTCTACTATTTTCGGCAGAGGATCGCCGTAGATTTCTTTTGCTTTCGCATAGCACATGGCTTCGAACTTTTCATCCGCTCCCGCAATTTTCGGGTTATACGACTTCCATTCTTCCGCAAGGGGCTTTATATTTTCGCATTGTTCCCCGATTTTTCTCGTATTGGTAATAACGATCTCGATCGCTTTCTCTTTGGGGAGATAGCTGAATTCGTCGAGCATTTCTTGGGTCGTCCGCAAGTATACGGGGGGATGAGATTCTATTTTTCCCGGTTTTTCCCAGTTGGAAAGTAAAATATCCCGATTTCTTGCATACTCGGCAAAAAGATAGTGCGCATCGGAAGTGGCGCAGACGGGAATTCCCGTTTTTTCTCCGATTTCGATGACTTTTTTATTGAGATTTTCCAAATCTTTTTTCGTTTTTATATCGGAGAACTTATCTTCATGTAAAAGAAATTCATTATTTCCCAAAGGCTGTACTTCCAAATAATCATAGAATTTCGCCTTTTCAATCAATTCTTCATCACTTTCTCCGTTCAGAACCGCTTGGAAAAATTCACCCACCACGCAGGCGGATCCGTAAATCAGTCCTTCT
>URAA01000164.1 GCA_900545785.1 uncultured Dialister sp.
CAGACGTGTGCTCTTCCGATCTAAAAGAGGCTAATATAGCAGCCGGTGCCATGGCAATATAAGTATAAGTGATGTATTTAGTTGCCATAAGTGTATAGAAAATCAAAGTTCCCAAAACCCAGACAACCAGAAATTTATAAAACGGAGTTTTTTCTTTCCATTGTGCTTTCAGTTCATAGAAAAACAGACCCGTCCAAGGGAGTAAAGTCAGGGGCAGGAGAACAAAATAATAATAGAAATGATTATCTTCCGGATGCTCGGAAGCGGTAGCTCGAACTATATTATGAAGGCCTAAAAATTCCGTAATGAAATCATTTCCATGCAAAATATACATGCCTCCGTACCAGGGGAGAACGGTGATGAGAAAGGCAAGAATACCCTGCCATGGGAAAAGGCGGAAGAAATATTCTTTCTGACGCATCCAGCCGCACCAGAAAAGAAGGAGCAGGCCGGGCAGTACAAGACCGACAGGTCCTTTTGAAAGACAAGCGAGACCGGCAGCGGCATAGGCAAGGATCATATGCTGTTTATTGTTTTCCGTAAGACCGATATAGGCGGAAAGAAGAGTGGGAATGGTAAAGAGCATGAGCATACTGTCTGTGATGATTGCATGGGAGATGATCCAGAAAGCCAAAGATGTTCCGAGCATAACGCCTGACCAGACGGCAACCACATTATTTTTTGTGATTCTTCGTATATACCAGATGAGGATAGTGACGGTCATTGCTCCGCATATAGCGGCAGGAAAGCGGGAAGCAAAATCGGTAAAACCGAAAACGGTGTAAGAAAGAGCAATCATCCAGTAAACCATAATGGGTTTGTCAAACCAAAATCTGCCATAGATTTGTGGAGACATCCAATCTCCGGAAAGAACCATTTCCTTTGCTGTCAGTGCATAGTTAGATTCTACCGGATCGGTGATGGGAATAAGATGGGAACCCCATGCGAAAAACAGTAAGGCTATTACAAAAATACTGATCAGACTTTCTGCCGTCGCGTATTTCAGTTTCCGTCTTGATTCCTCTTCTTTTGCTTTTAACAGTTTTTCCCGTTTTTGTTTCTTAGTGCTCATTTTGATTTCCTCATATCAATCATGAATGTTTTTTGAAAAATAAAGCAGTGTCTTTCTCCCAAAGAAGTTCTAAATTTTTCCGCTGCTTTTCCGGCCATTTCTTAAATAATTTTTTTTGAACTAAAATGTAAGAATCTCCGGGAATATCGGAAATAAGAGTGTCCGTAGGGAGAAGGACTCCCTTTTCTATATTTTTATTAACCTGCTTTTCTTTTTCTTTATCGAATTTAGGCAAAGCTTTTCCGTAAATATTTTCGTAAAAAGCTATGGACGGCCGATAGAAAGTATCGATGTAAACGGGAAGATCTTCCCGTTTCGTGTCTGCCAGTTTATGAGCGATATTTTCAGAGGCGAAGAGGGATGAAACGGCAGGTCCGAAAATAAACCATGCGGAAAAAATGAAAACAGAAATGATAAGTCCTTGGGAAAACAGAAAGGCTTCAAAGTTTCCCTGTTTGAAAAAATAAGAGGTGCCGACGCCGGCGATGATCATCGTAAGAGCGATTCCGTATTGGATCCATTTGTCTTCCGCAGGCAGGATTGGAGCCCATGCGACGGCGCATCCGATCAATATCGTAAAAAAGAAATGAGTTCCTAAAAATAATTTGGACACCATGCCGGTTTCTTCTAATTCCGTTATATATTTACCGGCTAAGAGAGAAATCGGCGGAAACAGAGGAAGAATATAAGAAAACAGCTGAGTAGAAGAAAGGGAGAAAAAGATAAAGATGAATCCAGCCCAGACAAGGAAGAATAAAAGATTGTGATCTTTTCGCCACCGAGGGATCCGCCGAAGAATTCCCGGTATCGTTCCCGTCCATGGATAAAATCCGGCAGAAAGAACAACCACAAAGAGCCAGATATAATTTTTCCCTGCATGCTCGGGACTGGTAAAGCGGGCCAAATTGTGGTATCCCAAAAAAGTATCAATAAAAACATTCCCATTATTGATTGCCATGTAAATA
>URAA01000165.1 GCA_900545785.1 uncultured Dialister sp.
GGAGGATAGGAAGCTGCTGATAAAGGAAAAGACACTCGAAAGAGTGTCTTTTTTCTATGTAAGAAAACTTCCAATTTTTTATAGTTACCTGCCGCATAGGCAGCTTAGAGATCTCTTGTATTTTTAGTGTATTTTTTTCTTGATATTATCGACGAAAATGACAAGATTTACTGATAAGGGAAATGCATTCGGAAATGAAAGAAATATTTGAAAAAGAGTATTTTAATAATTTGTTTTTCCAATATTGACAAAATTTGTTTTATGCATTATTATATTAAAAATTTCATATGGAATTAAACCGTTGATGTGGAGATAAAAATAGGAAGTGCGCTTACAGGGAGTCGGGATAATGAGAATCCGACAGAATGCAAACTATTAAATGGACCACGGAGGGCATCGTGAAAATATAGTAGCTGATGACGTGAGGCATACGTGAGTTGCCGGGAATATGTTGGTATTCTGCAGAGAGTAAACTGAAAAGTTTAAAACAAGGTGGCACCGCGGATAGATCCGTCCTTGACATAATATTGTCGAGGACGGTTTTTTGTTTCATGGAGGGATTTTTGTGTATAAAAGAAAAGTATTGTTTGCTAAATCGTCAAGGGAGCGATGGTGTATTTATTATTAACTATCATCTGATTATCAATGTATAAAGGAGGCTGTAAAATGAATTCCAGATATGGAGAATTTGGCGGACAATATGTTCCGGAGTTATTAATCGGTGAAGTAAATCGCGTGGCAGAAACGTATGAACGATATAAAAATGATGAAGAATTTAAGAGAGAACTGAATGATTTATATGTTAATTACACGGGGCGTCCCTCCATGCTTTATGAAGCGAAACGCATAACCGCAGATATAGGGGGACCGAAGATTTATCTGAAAAGAGAAGATTTAAATCATACGGGAGCTCATAAAATCAATAATTGTATAGGACAGGCTTTGTTGGCTAAGCGCATGGGAAAAACGCGATTGATTGCAGAGACGGGGGCAGGGCAGCATGGAGTGGCGACAGCTACCATAGCGGCGCTTCTCGGAATGGAATGCGAGATATTTATGGGGGAAATTGATACGGAAAGACAGGCTTTAAATGTATATCGTATGAAACTTTTGGGGGCCAAAGTAAACGCCGTCAATACCGGGTCCCGAGTACTGAAAGATGCGGTCAATGCGGCTCTTCAGGATTGGGGGAGAAGATATTACGATACTCATTATTTAATCGGATCTGCTGTGGGCCCGGCCCCCTTTCCCGAAATCGTGAGAGATTTCCAGAGCTGTATCGGAAAAGAATTGAAGTACCAAATGTTAGAAAAAGAAGGGCGACTGCCTGATATGATTGTAGCTTGTGTAGGCGGAGGCAGTAATGCTATCGGAACTTTTTATCCTTTTGAAAAAGATGAGAACGTAAAATTACTCGGTTGTGAAGCGGCAGGAAAGGGTATTGATACGCCTTATCATGCAGCTACTTTGACAAAAGGCAAACCGGGAGTATTTCACGGTATGAAATCACTATTTTGCCAAGATGATGATGGAAATATTGATGAAGTATATTCTATCTCGGCGGGGTTGGATTATCCCGGAATCAGTCCGCAGCATGCTTTTCTGCTTGCAACAGGACGTGCCGAATATATAGCAATTACCGATGAAGAGGCGGTGGAAGCTTTTGAATATCTGGCAAGAACGGAAGGAATCATCTGTGCTATTGAAAGTGCCCATGCTTTGGCAGGAGCCATAAAGGCAGCAAAAAAGATGAGAAAAGATCAGATAGTCGCTATTACACTTTCCGGCCGGGGGGATAAAGATGTGGCGGCCATTGCCCATTATCGCGGTCAGGAATTGGGAGAATAAGGAGAAATAATATGAGTAATATAGCAAAAGCATTTGAAAGCAGAAAAGCACTGATCGCCTTTTTAACGGCAGGAGTTGTTGACGGGACTGACACGGTAAAATATGTGTTGGAAATGGAAAAAGCAGGTGCGGATATAATAGAGCTGGGGGTTCCTTTTT